>NZ_JXSL01000025.1 GCF_000829825.1 Paramagnetospirillum magnetotacticum MS-1
GGAGGACGGGAGGGCCTTCAGGCTGCTCAACGTGCTCGACGACTTCAACCGCGAAGGGCTCGGCATCGAGGTGGATTTCTCGCTACCCGCCGAACGGGTCGTACGCATGCTGAACCGGATCATCGAATGGCGTGGCAGCCCCAAAGCCATTCGGGTCGATAACGGCCCGGAATACATCAGCGGCACGTTGATGAAATGGGCTGAAAAACGAGGGATTGCTCTCCAGCATATCCAGCCCGGCAAGCCCCAGCAGAACGCCTATGTGGAGCGCTACAACCGGACGGTCCGCCACGAATGGCTGGGCCAGTTCCTCTTCGAAACCATCCAGGAGGTGCAAGATCACGCCACGGATTGGCTATGGACCTACAACAACGACAGACCCAATATGGCCATCGGCGGCATCACACCCGCCCAGAAACTGAAATTGGCCGCGTGAGTTCTATGTTCCAACCCCGTTAAAAACGGGGGGATTACCCTTGGGCCTAACCGAACCCCGATGAGTCGAACTCATCGGGGTTCGGTCTGATTCACATGACCCAAGTCAAGCCACGCAGGCTTTGCCTGGGCTAGGCTGCCGCCTGTGATTGCCGGGGGAGAGGTCATGAAGCGCGCGGTTCCGCTGATCCTGCTGCTGTTGTCGTCCGCTTCCGCCCTGGCGGCTGGGGCGGGGATGGAGGCGCGCAATTATGTGGCGCGCCGTTTGACCGCCGAAGGCCATGTGCAGGTGGAGGTGACGGGGGTGGAGCCTTCCGGCGATATCTGCCGCGTCTCGGGGATCGTGCGCAAGGTGTTCGCGGGACGGGCCGCAGCGGGTGATTCCTTGGCCTTCCGCCTGCCCTGCGGTGCTGATGCTTTCTGGACCGCCGATAAGCTGAAGGCGGCCAGACTGGCCGAAGTTTTCGTCAAACCCGGCCTGAACGGGCTGGACGCCGCCGATGACGGCGAAGGGCTGCGCCTTCTCGACGCGGTGACCGCGCTGCCGCAATCGGTGGACGATCCCGCCCTGGTGCGCGAGATGACCGAATCCATCGCCCGTTACCGCATCGATGCCGAGGTCAAACGCCGCAATCCGGCTGCCGCATTGGAGATGACGCAGGTGGCGGATCCTGCCTTGCGCGCCCGATTGCTGGCCCATGCCGCCGGTCTGATGGCGGCGCATGGGTTGCCCCAAGCCGATGGGGCCGCCGACGAGGCCATTGCGGCGGTCACGGCGCTGCCCGATGCCGATACGCGTCTCGAAACCGGGCTGGTGGCGCTGGAATCCCTGGCCATGGGCCGGGCGCGCAAGGGGGCTCTGGCCCTGGCCGCCTTGCTGGAGCCCGAGGTGGATGCCCTGACCCTGCCGTCGCGGCGCGACGCGGCGGGGCTGGTCCTTTACGGTGCGCGTATCCGTTCCGACGACCCGGCGGGCGCCTTCGTGTCGCTGTCCAAGCTGAGCGATCCGGCCACGCGGCGCGACCGGCTGTCCAACATGCCCTTCGCCCAGAAGGATTTCAGCCCGGTGAACCCGGACTCGCCGGTCTGGATGGATCGCCTTCTGGCGGGTGCCGAGGCGCTGCCCGCAGGCTCCTTCCGCACCGAGGCCCTGACCGGGCTTTGCCGCACCGTCCGGAACACGGCCATGGAAATGACCAAGATGCCTGATCTGCTGGGCCGGGCGGGGGGCTGGGCCGAACTGGCGGCCCGGCGCGGACATGGGCCGTCGGCTCAGTTGCTGGCTCTGATCCGCGAAGCCCAAGGGGGTGTATCCGCCCGCGCCGAAGCGGCGCGCTGGCATGCCGTGTCGGCCACCGGCTTCGACGCTGGGCCCAAGGCCAAGGCCGAGGCCTTGAAGGCGCTGGGAACCTTCACCCCTGTCGAACGCGCCGCCGCCGCCCGGTTGATCCAGCCCATGTCCATGGGAGAGGTCTCGCCCGCCCGCCTGGTGGATCTGGCGGGGCGTTAGCCGGGCATTTGCTCGACCGGCAGCAGAAGATGCAGACGGACCTCGCCGTCTTCGGTGGTTTCGCCCCACATCTTGCCGCCGTGGATCTGCGCCACCTTGCGGCAGATGGCCAGGCTCAGCGTGGGGCCGCGTCCCCTGGCCGGGGTGCTGCCGGGCCCCATGAGCGGGAAGACGGTTTCGCCCTCGCCGAAATCGATGTCGGTATTGTCGGCACGCACCAGGAGGTGCCACATCTCGCCATCGCGTTCGGCGCCGAGGCTGATCTTCTGATAGGTGTCGGGCCGCCGCCGCTCCAAGATGGCCGAGATCATGTGGTGGAACAGCCCCGCCAGATGCTGGCGGTCCCCCATGATGTCGGGCAGGTTCCGGGCCCTGATCTCGGCCTCGGCCATGGCGATGCGCGGCTCCAACAGATCCATGGTCTCGGCCAGCACCCGCGACAGGGATACGGGCTCATGGGGGCGGATCTGCGATACGCCGAGATAGCGTTGCAAAGCATCCATCTGCGACTTCATGCGCTCGATACCGGAACGGATAAAGCCCAGATACTCGTTAATTTCCCCATTCTCGCCGCTACCGGTCTTGCGCACCAGCAACTGGGCGTAAGACAGCACGGTGCGCAGCGGTTCTTGCAGGTGATGGGCGGAGATCTCCGCCATATGGCGCAGTTCCTCATTGGCCAGTTCCAGATCGGCGCCGCGTCGCGCCAACAGGCGCTCGAAGCTCTCGCG
Organism: Paramagnetospirillum magnetotacticum MS-1; assembly: GCF_000829825.1. Classification (NCBI taxonomy): domain Bacteria; kingdom Pseudomonadati; phylum Pseudomonadota; class Alphaproteobacteria; order Rhodospirillales; family Magnetospirillaceae; genus Paramagnetospirillum; species Paramagnetospirillum magnetotacticum. The sequence continues at coordinate 2,677 of NZ_JXSL01000025.1, forward strand.
GGCCACCAATTGGCGGTGCATGGCCCAGGTGATGGTCATGGCCGCCAGGACCAACGGGATGGCGATGATCAGCAATGTCGCCGCATAGCCCTTCCATTGGGCCATGGTGTCGTCGTGCAGGGTGGAGACGGCGACCACCGCTGGCAGACCGTCCAGCACCCGGTAGCTGGCCTGGCGCAACTGGCCGTCGGTCGCCACCACATTGATATAGCTGCCCGCTTGGGCTTTTGTGAGCTGTTCCCGGAATAGCGGACCTTGAGAGAAGTCCTTGCCGATCATCGTCTCGTCGAGGGGGCCGCGGCTCAGCATGGTGCCGTCGGTGTTGAACAGGGCGATGGCGCCGTTGGGCTTCTGGCGGATGGACTCGAACTGTTCGTTCAGGTGATCGAGACGAATCATCAGGGCGACTACCGCCACCAGCTTGCCATCCGGAGTCCGGTGGGCGCGGCTGACCGGCAGGACCCGCTTGCCGTTGACCCGGCTGATGATGGGCTTGCCCAGGAATATCCCGCTCCCGCCCTGTCCATGGACCAGGAGATAGTCCCGGTCCGCGACCACGGCCCCCGCCGGGGGCTGTTCGGGATAGGAGTGAAGATAGCGTCCCTCGGGCGCGATGACCCGGATGGCCGCCACCATGGGGGCATGCAGCAGGAGATGGGCCAGGAACTCCTTGAAGGCGGGGTCATGGGGCGAAAGCCGTGTTTCGCGGTCGAGGCGCTCGCCCACCATGGCAAGGACCAGCGAGGATTGCCGGAATATGCTGCCCGTATGCTCGGCCAAGGAATCGACCAGCCGCTCGTTGTTGACCTGGCGGTCGCGCATCAGATCGCTGCGCCTTTGCAGGGCCATGGCGCTGAATGTGGCGATGATGAACAGCACGGCCAGCACACCCAACCCCACGGCGGAGGTGCTGGGCCGCCAGGCGGGCCATTTGCCTTGGTCGTTCGGCATAGCTATGTGCATTCACTTCGCATGGGCGGCATCATACCAGCGCGGAAATGAGGATCAATATCCCGAGAGGCACAACGGCATGCATTGCGGCTGTCCTTGCGGCTTGCACCGTGCCGCCTTGCCACCTCCGTCAACTCCATGCCAAGGTTCGGCTCGGGAAGAGTCGTGGAGAAACCATATTGGCCGAGGATTTCGCAAAGGCAGTGGCGCTGCATCAGGCGGGCAAGCTTTTGGAAGCCGTCGAGATCTACCAGCGGATACTGGTTGCCAATCCCTATGACGAGGGCGCCAACCATCTGCTGGGGGTCGCCTGCTCTCAGATGGGCCAGTTCGATCTGGCCATCCACCTGATTTCCGAAGCCATCCGCGCCAATGATCGGGTTCCCGATTATCACGTCAATCTGGGCAATGCACTGTTCAGCGTCCGGCGTCTTGACGAGGCCGAGGCCGCCTATCGCCGCGCCCTGGCCCTGAACGCCGAGATTCCCGAAGCGCTGTTCGGCCTGGGCAATACCCTGGCCCAGACCGGCCAATTGGAAGAAGCCCTGGCCTTTCACCGCAATGCGCTGGCTCTTCGCCCCAATTTCGTCGAGGCCCTGGCCAATATGGCCGGTGTGCTGGGTCGTCTGGGCCGCCGCGACGAGGCAGTGGAAAAGCTGCGCCGCGCCGTGGCCGAGCGACCGGGCGAGGCCAGCCTGCATGCCGATCTGGGCCGTGCCCTGCTGGCCTCCGGGCACGGCGCCGAGGCGGATGTGGAGGTGTGCCGCGCCTTGCGTCTGGCGCCTGACAGCCCTCCCGTCCTGGTGGCCGCCTCCGACGTGATCCGGGCCCGCGGCCGCATGGAGGAGGCGCTGGAATACGCTGACCGCGCCGTCGAACTGGCGCCCAATTATCCGCCCGCCGTGCTGGTGCTGGCGCGCCAGTTGCGGGTCCTGGGGCGTAGGGATCAGGCGGCCGAGACCTATCTGCGGCTGGCAGGAATCGAAGGCGCCGGCGTGGCCCATCTGTTCGACGCCGCTAATGCCTTGAACGAGATGAGTCGCCTGCCCGAGGCGGTGGCGCTGTATCAAAGGCTGCTGGCCCGCGAACACGATCATTCCGAGGTGTGGAACAATCTGGGCAATGCGCTTCGGGAACTGGGCGAGTTGGAGCGCGCCGCCGAATGCTACGAGGCCGCCGAAAGGCTCAGCCCTGACGATCCCGTGGTCATGTCCAACCGGGCCGCCCTGTTGGGCAGCCTGGGGAAGGCGGAGGAGGCCGAGGCTCTGTGCCGCAGGGTGGTGGAGCTGCAGCCCGGAATCGCCATACCGCTGTCCAATTTGGGGCAGGCTCTTTATGCCCAGGGCCGTATGGAAGAAGCCCAGGAGCAGTTCGACGCGGCGGGCGCGGCCAATCCGGAAAACGACGATGTGCGCTTTCACCGCGCCATCATCCGCCTGATGCTGGGTAATTTCGCCGAAGGCTGGCCCTTGTATGAGGCGCGCTGGGGCAACCGCAAGCGGGCCGAGCAGCTGCGCCATGCGGGCATCCCCCAATGGCTGGGGGACGAGGACCTGCAAGGCCGGACCCTGCTGTTGTGGTCGGAGCAGGGCTTTGGCGACACGCTGCAATTCGTCCGCTTCGCGGCCCTGGCGGCGGCGCGCGGCGCCCGTGTGATCCTCGAGGTGCAGCCCGCCCTGGTCTCATTGCTGCGCCAGATGCCCGGCATCCATAAGGTGGTGGCGGTGGGCGAGGAGACCGGGCCGGTGGACCTGCAATCGCCGCTGATGAGCCTGCCCATGGCCTTCGGCACCACGCCAGACACCATTCCGGCCGGGATTCCTTATCTGGCTCCGCCGCCCGAACGGCTGGCGCCCTGGACCAGGCGTCTCAATGCCAGCCTGCCGTCGGGCCCCCGCATCGGATTGGTCTGGGCGGGCGATTCCCGTGACCACGATATCGAATGCACGCTGATCGACCGCCGCCGGTCACTGGCGCTGAAACAGTTGGAGCCCGTTTTGGCGGTCGACGGCGCTTCCTTCGTCAGTCTGCAGGTGGGAAAGCAGGGGCTTCAGGCCAGGGATGAACCGCGCATCACCGACCTGACCTCGGGCATCACCGATTTCGCCGATACCGCTGCCCTGATCAGCGGCCTGGATCTGGTGATCAGCGTGGATACCTCCAGCGCCCATCTGGCCGCCGCGCTGGGCAAGCCGGTCTGGCTGCTGTCGCGTTTCGACGGCTGCTGGCGCTGGATGCAAAACCGCGACGACAGCCCGTGGTATCCGACGCTGACCCTTTACCGCCAGCCCGCCCCCGGCGATTGGGACACGCCCCTGGCCCGCATGGCCGAGGATCTGAGGGCCTGGCTGAAAACGGGAAAGTGACGGGAACTGGATTTTTTGATCGGAATGGTTTAGCGTGAGGGGAGGTAGCTGGCGGATGTTCCTGCATCCGCCAGCCGCTCCTAGCCTCGGGTCAGAGCGAGGCGGATGCGAATCCGCCACGGTAACCTGAGCACCAGGAGGAAGCGCATTCGTATCATGCGTTTCCCTCCTTGACGGCGGACCGGCTCATTCCGGCCCGCCGTCGTCATTTCTATCAATGATTTGTTCTTACGACCATCCGCTGATCACCATTTTGGCGGGCTTTTCGGCCAGGGGCCTACGTTGCCGAGGCCTCTCGCCATCCATCAACACGGGCAGGACCACTTCCACCAGACCCTGCTCGCTGAGATGGGTGAAGCCGCGCGCCTGATGATGGGGGTGGTTCGCCACTTCATGGGGTTCGAGAACCGGCTCGAAGGTGCAGTCGGCGGGTTCGAGCAGCGCCGTCCACTCGGCCAGGGAGCGCGAGGCGAACAGGGCCTCCATCTCGGCGATCAGCGCGGTCTGGGGCAGGGGCTCGGCCTGGCGGGAAAGCCATTCAGGCTTGTCCAGCGCGGTGCAGAACGACTGCCAGAACTTCTCCTCCAGGGCCGCGATGGCGGCGAAGCGGCCGTCCTTGGTCTTGTAAATGCGGTAGAAGGCGGCGCCGCCATTGATCAGGTCATGTTCGCGCTTCGGGTCGCCCCAGCGATGCGCCATGGTCAGCACGCCGCCCATCCAGGACAGCGCCGCCTCGGCCAAGGATATGTCAATGCTGGTGCCCTTGCCGGACGTGGAGCGCTTCAGCAGCGCGGCCAGGATGGCGTTGACCGCAAGCATGGCGCCCGCATGGTCGGCGAGCGGCGGGAAGGTCATGACCGGGCGCTCGGCGGGGCCGCTGGCTGCCAGCAATCCGGTGACCGCCAGATAGGTGACGTCGTGGCCCGCCCGGGTGGCGAAGGGGCCGGTGCCGCCATAGCCCGACAGGGCGCAATGGACCAGACGGGGATTGATCTCGTGCAGGCGCTTGAGGCCGAAGCCCAGGCGGTCCAGCACGCCGGGGCGGAAGCCTTCCAGCAGCACATCGGCCTTGGCGACCATCTCGGCGAAGCGGGCCTTGCCCTCGGCGGATTTCAGATCCAGGGTCACGATGGTCTTGTTGGCATTGGCCAGCTTGTAGAAGGCGGTGGTTCCGTCCTCATCCACCGGCCCCATGGTGCGCATGGGATCGCCCGCCGGGCTTTCCACCTTGATCACTTCGGCGCCCAGATCGGACAGCCACAAAGTGGCCAGAGGGCCGGGAATATACATGGAGAGGTCGAGGACCTTCAGCCCGGCAAGACAATCGGCGATCATATTCAGCTCCAGCTCGGTTTTCTCTTCTCGGTCAGCGCGGTGACGCCTTCGCGGCATTCGGCTCCGGCGCGGGCCTCGACGAATTGGGCCACGGTATAGCGCATCAAATCGGGACCGGCGGGGCTGTCGTCCATGACGCGCAGCATGTCCTTGGCGGCGGCTTGGGCCTTGGGCGCGCCTTTGAGGCAGGAGTCGACCATCAAGTCGCGGGCGGCGTCCAGCTTGTCGGCGGCGACCACGGCGTGGACCAGACCGAGGCGGAGCGCCTCGCGGGCGTCGAAGCGTTCCCCCGACAGCACATAGCGGCGCATGGCCCGCGTGCCGATGGCCGCCGCCAGATGGGGCATGATCAGGGTGGGCGAGAATCCGGCGCGGACCTCGGGCAGCGAGAAGCTGGCATCGTCGGCGGCGACCACCATGTCGGCCACGGCGACGATACCGGCGCCCATGCCCAGCGCGGCGCCCTGGACCTTGGCGATCACCGGCTTGGCGCAGCGGTCGATGGCGTCCAGCATCACCGCCATCTGCATGGCGCTGCGGCTGACCTCCTCGGCATCCTGGTCCAGCATGGCCCGTGTCCAGCCGATATCACCGCCGGCGCAGAAGCTGGGGCCGCGTCCCTCGATCACCACGAGGCGCACCGCCTCGGCGACGGAAAGTTTCTGGAAGGTCTGGGCCAGATTGCCCACCATCTGCTCGTCCAGGGCGTTGTGCAGTTCCGGACGGTTCAGCGTCACGAAAGCAACGGCCCCGCTGATCTTGACATGGATGTGATCGGTCATGGTTTCCCCTTCCCCTCGGCGGAGCCTTCAGTAAACCACGCCAGACGGGAATCAACCAAGATGCAAGCAGCGCTGGCTTGTGACCGGCGCGCGCCATTTCCTGTTGCCAGGGGCGTCATTGACTGAAACCATGGCAGGGCTGGGCGCAGGGGGTTCCGGCGCCTGTTCAAGCCAAGAAATTCCGGAGGGTCCATGACGTCCAAGTCTCCTTCCCTGCCTCGCGCCTGCGCCCTGGTCGGGCCTTTCGCCAGTGGCAAGACCAGTCTGCTCGAAGCCATGCTGTTCGCCTGCGGCGCCATAGGGCGCCAGGGCCGCATCAAGGATGGCACCACAATCGGCGATGCCAGTCCCGAAGCCCGCGCCCGCCTGATGAGCGTCGAGCCCAATATGGCCAGCGCCGATTATCTCGGCGAGAAGTGGACCTTCATCGACTGTCCCGGTTCGGTGGAGTTCCAGCAGGATTCCTACAATGCCCTGATGGCGGTCGATGTGGCGGTGGTGGTGTGCGAACCCGATCCCGCCCGCGCCGTGATGGTCGCCCCGGTGCTGAAATTCCTGGATCAGCACAAGATTCCCCATCTCTTGTTCGTCAACAAGATCGATACGGCAGGGACGCGCCTCAAGGAAACCCTGGAAGCCCTGCAGGCCGTGTCCGACCGGCCCTTGATCATGCGCGAGATTCCCATCCGCGAAGGTGATGCGGTGACCGGCTATATCGATCTGGTCAGCGAGCGGGCCTATAAGTACCGCCCCGGCCAGACCTCCGCCGTGATCAAGATCCCCGATGCCCTGAAGGGCGAGGAAAGCGCGGCGCGCCAGGAAATGCTGGAGCATCTGGCCGATTTCGACGACCACCTGATGGAAGAACTGCTGGAAGATATCCAGCCGCCCGCCGACGAGATCTATGACGATCTGGGCAAGGACCTGACCGGTGACCTGATCGTGCCGGTGTTCTTCGGCTCGGCGGAAAATGACGGCGGCATCCATCGCCTGCTGAAGGCCCTGCGCCACGACGCGCCCGGTCCCAAGGCCACCGCCGCGCGGCTGGGCATCAAGGCCGAAGGCGGCCCGCTGGCCGGTGTGTTCAAGACGGTGCATGCCGCCCATACGGGCAAGCTCAGCTTCTCGCGCGTCTGGCGGGGTGAGTTCGCCGACAACCAGTCCCTGGATGTGGGGCGCATCGGCGGCCTCTATGTCATGACCGGCGGCACGCCCACCAAGGTCGCCAAGGCCGGTCTGGGCGATGTCTGCGCCTTTGGCCGTCTGGACGGCGTGGCCACCGGCGCGCTGATCGGCGGGGCCGAGGCCGCGATGGCCGCCTGGCCCGAGCCTTTGTCGCCGCTTTTTGCCTTCGCGCTGGCCGCCGAAAAGAAGGGCGACGACGTCAAGCTGACCGGCGCCATCGCCAAGCTGGCCGAGGAGGACCCCTCGCTGTCGCTCGATCACGGCGAGTTCGGCGAGCAGATCCTGCGCGGCCAGGGCGAGATCCATCTTCAGGTGGCCATCGACCGGCTGAAGAGTCGCTTCAACATGGCCGTGGTAACCAAAAAGCCGACGGTTCCCTATAAGGAAACCATCCGCAAATCCACCTCGGTGCATGGCCGTCACAAGAAGCAGTCGGGCGGCCACGGCCAGTTCGGCGACATTCATATCGACATCGCGCCGCTGCCTCGGGGCTCGGGCTTCCACTTCGTCGACAAGATCGTGGGCGGCGTGGTGCCGCGTCAGTACATCCCTTCCGTGGAAGAAGGCGTCGCCGAATTCCTGCACCAGGGCCCCTTCGGCTTCCCGGTGGTGGATTTGCAGGTCACGCTCACTTCAGGCAGCTACCACGCGGTGGACAGTTCCGACATGGCCTTCAAGACGGCGGCCCGCATCGCCATGAGCGAGGGCATGCCCCAATGCGATCCGGTCCTGCTGGAGCCGGTCCTGGCCGTGGAAATCTCGGTGCCCTCCGACTTCACCGCCAAGGCCCAGCGCATCGTCTCGGGACGCCGTGGCCAGATTCTCGGCTATGACGCCAAGGAAGGCTGGCAAGGCTGGGACGCGGTTTCGGCCTATCTGCCCCAGGCCGAGATGGACGATCTGATCGTTGAATTGCGCTCGCTCACCATGGGGGTGGGGACGTTCTCGTGGACGTTCGACCACCTGCAGGAAATCTCCGGCCGGGTCGCCGACAAGGTGGTGGAAGCCCGCAAGGAGGCCCTGGCCAACGCCTGAGTGGTCGGGGCTAGATGGCGAGGACAAGAGAGGGGCGCGCCGCATGACGCGCCCCTCTTTGCTGCCCAAATGTCAGGCAGCGCAACAATGCGTCTAAAATCATCGCAATTATGCTTTACGGAATAGGTAAAACCGCCTAGGCTTTCTGTTGTGATACGCAAGAGGGGATCTTGCGCATCGCGTAAGCTGTTGTGGTGTTGGGGGTCGTTTCATGCTGACGAATTTGCGAATTTCGGCGCGGCTTTCCGTGCTGACGGTGTTGATGGTTGCCGTGGTTGCCGTGGTGGCCGGGGTCGGGCTGAGCGGAATTGGCGGCATTCATGATCGCATGAAGTCCATGTATGACGACCGGGTCGTCTGTCTGGGCCAACTGTCCACCATTCTCGATTCCATGTATCGCATGCGCCAGAATGTCCTCTTCGCCATGGCGCAGGAGACGGAGGCGGAGCGGGCGCCCAATATCGCCGCGATCGCCAAGCACGATGCTGCCGTGGATAAGGAGTGGAAGGACTATATCGGCACCACCCTGACGCCCGAGGAAAAGGTTCTGGCCGATCGCCTGTCGCTTCAGATCGCCGCCTACCGTGAAATTCGCGGCCGCCTGTTCACCGCGCTGAAGGCGGGCAACCGCGACCAGGCCAAGGCCATCGTCGAGACCGAGGGAAGCAAGTCCTTCGCCGATATGACCGAGACCTTACGGGCCCTGCTCGATCTTCAGGTCCGCGTCTCTAAGGAAGAATTTTCCGCCGCCGAGGATTCCTACGCGGTCTCCAAGACCTGGGCCTTGGCCGTGGGCCTGATCGGCGCCCTGCTGGGTGTCGTCCTGACCCTGGTGATCGGCCGTTCCATCAGCGTCCCCGTGGCCGAGTCCATTCGGGTCATGGAACGTCTGGCCCAAGACGACACCTCGGTGGAGGTCTCGGGGCAGGATCGTAAGGACGAGGTGGGCGACATCGCCCGCTCGGTCCAGGTGTTCAAGCAGAACGCTTTGGACAAGAAGCGCCTGGAGGCCGAGTCCGAAGCCGCCAAGGCCAAGGCCTTTGCTGATCATAAGGCCGAAATGAACCGTCTGGCTGGTGAGTTCGAATCCGGCGTCTCTCATGTGGTGGACAACGTGGCTGGGGCTTCGGACGAGTTGGAGCATACGGCCCAGACCATGTCGGCCCTGGCCGGTCAGGTGTCCGCCCAGGCCGCCGCCGTGGCCGCCGCCTCGGAGCAGGCCGCCGCCAATGTCCAGACCGTGGCCGCCGCCACCGAGGAATTGTCGTCTTCCGTCTCCGAAATCGGCCGTCAGGTCAGCGAATCCGCCAAGGTTGCCCGTAATGCGGTGGAAGAAGCCGCCCATTCCGACGCCATCGTGCGCGGTCTGTCGGAAGCGGCGGGCCGCATCGGTGAGGTGATCAGCCTGATCAACGATATCGCCGCCCAGACCAATCTGCTGGCGCTCAACGCCACCATCGAGGCCGCAAGGGCGGGCGAGGCCGGAAAGGGCTTCGCCGTGGTCGCCAACGAGGTCAAGAACCTCGCCAACCAGACCGCGCGCGCCACCGACGAGATCGGCCAGCAGATCACCTCGGTTCAGACCGAGACCGGCCGCGCGGTCCAGGCCATTCACTCGGTCAGCGCCACCATCGGCCGCATCGACGAGATCGCGTCCGCCATCGCCTCGGCGGTGGAGCAGCAATCGGCCGCCACCCAGGAAATCGCCCGCAATGTGGAAGAAGCGGCGCGCGGCACCCAGGAGGTTTCCTCCAACATCTCCGGCGTCACCTCGGCGGCGGGCGAAACCGGCGCCGCCGCGCAGACCGTGCTCGGCTCGGCCAAACGCCTGACGGCGGAATCGACGGTGCTGCACCGTTCGGTGGGCGACTTCGTGGCCAAGGTCCGCAACGGCTGATATTAATTTGCGGAGATCGAAGGCGATCACCGCAACGCCCTCAACCGGCGGGCGGGCGCTTTGCGCCCTTGCCTTCCGCCGCATAAGCGGCGCGGCCCGTTGGGCCTAACCAAACTGCCATGAGACTTGCTCACGGCAGTTTGGTGCGGGGGCTGGATATTTCCGGCGGCGTGGTGCTATAGAGCGGTGCCACGCCGCTTTGGAAAGGACGCGCCCATGGAAAACCGTGAGATGTTCGAAGAGATCGCCGCCCTGATCGGCTCCATCGCCAAGGCGTTCGAACTCTCCGACGGCGACGTGGTCGCCGCCATCGAACGGGGCGATCTTGGCATGGAGATGCTGACCGACGACGAGGGGCAGAACTGCGTCGAGGTCACCCATTCGGGCCGCGTCGCCCGCATCTATCCCGGCGCCATCTTCCGCGTCGGCGATCAGCCCCAGGACAAGGAGGAAGAGTGCGGCAGCGGGTGTTCCTGCGGGCACTGATTTAACCAAACCTGGATCTGTCATCCCGAACGACCATCGGGAGGAGGGATCTCATCCCGGCACGGCGTTTCGGAAATCGGTATCGCCGCAGCAGACGGAGATCCCTCGGCTACGCTCGGGATGACAGGAATAATAGCTGGCGAGGGTTACTCCTCGCCCCGCAACCGGGTGACGAAGTCGGGCAAGCCCACCAGACGGTCGCGCTTTAAGCGCTCGGCGGCCAGGATGGCCTGGACGGCGGCGATGGATTTGTCCAGATCCACATTGACCACGATGTAATCGTATTCCGGCCAGTGGCTCATCTCGTCGCCGGCCTTGGACATGCGCTTCTTCACCACCTCGTCGGAATCCTGGGCGCGGCCCCTGAGGCGGCGCTCCAACTCCTCCACCGAGGGCGGCAGGACGAAGACCGAGACCAGATCGGCCCGCGCGTTCTGGGCCATCTGCTGGGTGCCCTGCCAGTCGATATCGAACAGCACGTCGCGGCCCGACCGCAGGATGGCGTCCACCGGCCCCCTGGGCGTGCCATAGAAATTGTCGAAGACGCGGGCGTGTTCCAGGAATTCCCGCTGTTCCACCATCTCGTGGAATTTCTCGACGGTGACGAAGTGGTAGTCCTTGCCGTCCACCTCGCCGGGGCGCGGCGCCCGCGTGGTGGCCGAGACCGACATGCCGATGGCCGGGTCGCGTTCGAGCAGGGCGCGCGAGATGGTGGTCTTGCCCGCGCCCGAAGGCGACGACATCACCAGCATGAGACCACGGCGGCTGACGGTGGGAAGGGTATCGGTCATGATTCCTACTCGATATTCTGGACCTGCTCTTTGAACTGGTCGATGACGGCTTTGAGGTCGAGTCCGACGCGGGTCAGTTCCACGTCCGATGATTTGGAGCACAGCGTGTTGGCCTCGCGGTTGAACTCCTGGGCCAGGAAGTCCAGCTTGCGGCCGATGGCACCGCCCTGGGCCAGCAGATCGCGGGCGGCGGCCACATGGGCGGCCAGACGGTCCAGTTCTTCGCGCACATCGGCCTTGACGGCGATCAGCGCCACTTCCTGGGCGATGCGGTCCTCGGCCAGGGTCGGCGCGGCGTCGAGCACCTGAGCCACCTGGGCGCGCAGGCGTTCGCGCACCGCTTCGGGGCGCAGCACGGCGCATTCACCCGCCTTGGCCGACAGGGTGGCGATCTCATCCAACTGCGCGGTCAGCACGGCGCCGATGCGAGTACCTTCCACCTGACGCATGGCGGCCAACTGGTCGAGCATGGCCTCCAGCGAGGCCTTCATGGCGCCCTCGCGGGCGGCGCGCAAGGTGTCGGCATCGCCGGTCTCGGCCTCGGTCACCGGTTCCAGCACGCCCTTGATGGCCAGCAATCCGTCCATGCGGGCGGGCGTGATCTCGGGGAAGCGGCCCTGCCACTGGCGGCAGATGCCCAGCAATTGTTCCAGCATGGCCTCGTTGACGCGGATCTGGGATTGTTCGGTCTCGGAGCGCACGGTGAGCGAGATCTGGACATTGCCGCGCTTCAGGCGCTTGGCCGCCGCCTCGCGGGCCGCCACTTCCAGACCGTCATAGCCCGGCGCCGACTTGCACCGCAGTTCCAGGCCGCGCCCGTTGACGCTTTTGCCTTCCCACACCCAAGAGCCCTGGGTGTCGCGGCCTTCGGCCCGGGCATAGCCGGTCATGCTGGCGACGGTCAAAGGGGAGCCTCCTTGCGAAAATGTCAGGGGGATTTATAGCCTTGCCGGGCCTGAGCAACAACCGCGCTTTCCCCGATCTGCGGGCGGGGATAGACTTTACCCCATGAAGGAAAGACGACGCCCCGAACGCGGCCGCCCCAACGTCATCGAGATCGTGGTGCGCGTGCCCGCCGACAAGGCCGATGCGGTCAAGGCCTATGCCGGGCGCATCTCGCGCCGCCGCAGCCCCGCCCTTCGCGACGAGGTCATCAGCCGTCTGCGGTCGCGTCCCGATATCATGGACCGCTTCGGGGTCAAGGCCCTGTTCCTGTTCGGCTCGGTGGTGCGCGAGGAGGCCAAGCCCACCAGCGATATTGACCTGATGGTGGACTTCTTTCCTGGCAGGCCCGGCGGTCTGTTCGCCTATGTGGAACTGAAGCACGCCCTGGAAGGCCTCCTGGGACGCCCGGTGGATCTCATCACCTCGGGCAATATCAAGCCGCGCCTGAAAAAGCGCATCTTGGAGGAATGCATGCTGGTCTATGGCGAGGGAGACGCAAGACGGTGACCTTCAAGGATTGGCGGGTCCGTATCGAGGATATGATCGAGGCCATCGAGCGCATCCGGCGCTATACCGAGGGCATGGACGACCGCCGCTTCGTCGCCGATGAGCGCACCGTGGATGCGGTAATCCGCAATCTGGAAATTATCGGCGAGGCGGCCAAGCGCGTCCCCTTCAATGTCATCGAGCGCCACCCCGATATCCCCTGGAGCCGCATGTCCGAGATGCGCAACATCCTGGTGCACGAATACCATTCGGTGGACCCCTCCATCATCTTCGATACCGCGCGCCACGATCTGCCGCCGCTCCTGGGACCGCTGCGCGCCCTGCTGGCCGAGCGCAACGGCAATGGGAATGGCAACGGCGGATGAGCGGCTTTACCTCCATCCTGATCACCGGCGCGTCTTCCGGCCTGGGGGCCGGACTGGCGCGGGTTTTCGCGGCGCCCGGAATCACCCTTCATCTGTCGGGACGCGACCTGGGCCGTCTGGATGAGGTGGCCGGGCAGTGCCGGGCGCGGGGCTCGGAGGTTTATACCGCTCCGGTGGACGTCACCGACCGGGCCGCCACCGCGCGCTGGGTGGAGTCTTCGGAGGCTATCCGGCCTTTGGACCTGATTATCGCCAATGCGGGAATCTCAGCGGGAACCGGGGGCCGGGGCGAGACCGAGGCGCAGACGCGCGCTATCTTCGCCACCAATGTGGATGGCGTCTTCAACACGGTCCTGCCCGCCATTGCCTTTCTCAAGGAGCGCCACCGGGGCCAGATCGGCATCATGAGTTCCCTGGCCAGCTTCCGGGGTTTCCCCGGCGCGCCCGCCTATTGCGCGTCGAAGGCGGCGGTGAGGGTCTGGGGCGAGTCCTTGCGCGGGGAACTGGCGCCCCTTGGCGTCGGCGTCTCGGTGATCTGCCCCGGCTTCGTGAAAACGCCCATGACGGCGGTGAACCGGTTTTCCATGCCCTTCCTGATGGATGTGGAGCGGGCCAGCCGCATCATGGCCCGTGGGCTGGCGGGCAACCGGGGCCGCATCGCCTTTCCCTGGCCCATGCATGTGATGGCCAGGTTGGCGGGTTGCTTGCCCAGTGCGCTTATGGATCGTATCGCGGGCGGCCTGCCCCGGAAGTAGCGCAGGGACTTGCCGAGGCCTCCGTGAAAGGCCATAAGGGAAGGTATGGATAATTTCGTCATCGCCGTCTTCTTCCTCACCTATCTCGGCATGGCCTTCGGGTCGGTTCCGGGTTTGAGGCTTGATCGCACCGGCATCGCCTTGCTGGCGGTGGTGGTGTTGCTGGTTTCGGGCAAGGTGGGCGTCAAGGCCATGGGCTCGTCCATCGACGTGCCCACCTTGCTGCTGCTGTTCGCCCTGATGATCGTCTCGGCCCAGTTCCAACTGGCGGGCGTCTATGGCGCCGTGGCGCAAAGAGTGGCGGAATCGCCCGGATCGGCCCGGCGTCTGCTGGGTCTGGTGGTGGCGGTGTCGGGCGGGCTGTCGGCGGTGCTGGCCAATGACGTGGTCTGCTTCGCCATGACTCCGATCATCGCCGAGGGTATCCGGCGGCGCGGCCTCGATCCGCGCCCCTATCTGCTGGGGCTGGTGGGCGCCGCCAATGCGGGCAGCGCCGCCACCCTGATCGGCAATCCCCAGAACATCCTGATCGGACAGGTGGGCGGTCTGGATTTCTGGAATTTCCTGGCCGCCTGCGCCGTTCCTGCCGCCCTGTCGCTGGTGGCGGTCTATGCCTGCGTCGCCTGGATCTGGCAGCGGGAACTGGATGCGGTTCCCGAACCGGTGGCGGCCCATCCTCCGGCCGAGGGGCATCGCTGGCAGGCCGTCAAGGGCGGCATCGCGCTGGCCGTTCTGGCCTTGCTGTTCGCCGCCCCCTTGCCGCGCGAAGTGGGCGCCATGGTCATCGCCGCCCTGCTGCTGGCCAGCCGCCGCATGTGCTCGCGCGAGATGATCGGTCTGGTGGATTGGCATCTGTTGCTGCTGTTCGCCTGCCTGTTCGTGGTGACCGGCGCCTTCGCCGACACCGATCTGGCGCGACACTGGGTCAATTGGCTGGCCGAGAACGGATTGTTCCCCGATTCGCTCAAGGCCATGGTGCCGGTGGCGCTGGTGGCGTCTAACTCCATCGGCAATGTGCCTGCCGTGATGCTGATCCTGGCGGTGTGGCCCACCCCCGATACCGGGGCGCTGACCGGTCTTGCCCTGCTGTCGACCTTGGCGGGCAATTTCCTGCTGGTGGGCAGCATGGCCAATATCATCGTGGCCGAGCGCGCCGCCGGGGCCGGTTGCCGTCTGTCCTTCGGCGATTTCGCCCGCGCGGGCATTCCCATGACCCTGGTGACCATGGCCATCGCCATCGTCTGGCTGCGCCTGGGCGGCTGGATGACATGGTAGAAGCCCCATGACCGCCGCCGGAACCCTGCCCCATATCACGGCCTTGCTCAATGCGGTGTCGCTGGGTTTCCTGGTGAGCGGATTCATACATATCCGCGCGGGCCGCAAGGACAGCCACCGCAAGGCCATGCTGGGCGCGGTGGGGGCTTCGGCCCTGTTCCTGGTGTTTTATGTGGTCTATCACTTCGCCGCCCCCATCTTCGTGTTCCGGGGAACGGGGCTGGTGCGGCCCGTCTACTACGCCTTGCTGATCAGCCATGTTCTGCTGGCGGCCCTGGTCACGCCCCTGGTCGTCCTGACCTTGCTGCGCGCGCTCAAAGGCCGCTTCGACCTGCATCCGAAAATCGCCCGCTGGACCTTGCCTTTGTGGCTTTACGTATCCATTACCGGCATCGTCGTGTATCTTATGCTGTATCATTTATACATCTGATCCGCGGAGCAACCGCGGGCGCGGAGGCGGGTTTGACCTTCAGGCAATATATCGAGCTGTTGAAGCCGCGCATCGCCCTGATGATCGCGTTGACCGCCATCACCGGCTACGCGGCCGTGGCGACCAAGGTTGATCCGGTGGCGGTGCTGCTGCTGACCCTCGCCATGGTATTGGGCTCTGCCGCTTCGGCGGTGTTCAACCATGTCTGGGACCGCGATATCGACCGCCTGATGCGCCGCACCGGGCGCCGTCCCATGGCGACGGGGGCGGGGACTCCGGCCTTGGGATTTACCCTGGCGGTGGTGCTGATGGTGGCCGGTATGGCCCTGGCCCATGCCGCCTTCAACTGGGTGGTGGCGCTGCACCTGTTTCTGGGCGGCTTCGTCTATGTGGCCATCTATACGGTCTGGCTGAAGCGCCGCCACTGGACCAACATCATCATCGGCGGCGCGGCGGGCAGTTTCGCCGTCCTGGCGGGCGCGGCGGCGGTGGACCAGACCCAGTGGCTGTTGCCCATGGTTCTGGCCCTGGTGCTGTTCTTGTGGACGCCCAGCCATTTCTGGTCGCTGGCCATTCTGCTGGCCGAGGATTACCGCCAGGCGGGGGTTCCCATGCTGCCGGTGGTGGTCGGCGCCAAGCGCACCGCCTGGTGCATCCTGGGCAACAGCCTGATCCTGGTGGCGGCTTCGCTTCTGCCCTGGTGGCTGGGGCTGCTGGGCGATGCCTATGGCATCATGGCGGCGGTTTCCGGCGCCGTGCTGCTGGGCTTCAATCTGGTGCTGGTCAAGGATACCAGCCGCCGCTGGGCGGGCTGGAACTTCGCCGCCTCCATGCCCTATCTGCTGCTGCTGTTCATCGCGGTATTCGTCGATAAGCACTGGTAAGATCAAGTCCCGATGGGCGGTCCTTTATCGGGATCTGACATAAGAGGCTACTGCGCCATTTCCGCCAGATTGACGAAGAGCGGGCCGAAAATCTTTTCCGGCTCGCTTCCCCATTTTTCCATGAAGGCGGTCCGGCGTTCGGGCGTGAAGGTGTCGGGGCGGCACGAGGCGAACAGCGCCTGGAACAGACGCACCATATGGGCCTCGCTGAATTCGCGCAGCACCTTGTCCTCGGGCCGTTTGGGGATGAAGGCGTTGGACGCGGTGGAGACCGAGGACGGGCTGGAATTCATGATGATCAGGAACCAGTCCTTGCGCGGCTCGAAGCGGCGGAAGCTGCGCGCCATGGTGACCAGGACGTCTTCGAACACGGCGCGCGCGTCGTCATCGGCGTAGAAGTCGCCCCAGGCGACCATGCCCTCCTCGGTACGGTGGCGCTCGGCGGCCTTGTTGGCCCGGCCGCGCAGGACATCGAACGGCTCTTCGCCGATGATCATGCGGACCGCCGCGAAGAATTGCGGCAGATGCTTGCGCTCGATGCCGCTGTTCTTATCATCGAAGTAATCGGAGAAGGGGCGGGTAATGATCCGGCCCATGAAATCGGTGCGTTGCTGCTCGATCCGGCGCAGGGTGAAACTGGAATCGCAGCCGTCCTCCCACAGGGCGTAATGCTCGGACAATGGGCCCCGCGCTGCCAGGACGGCCTTGGCCACGCGGCGGACGTCGTCCATGGTGACGGCCCCATCCACCGAGGCTTCCTCAAGGATATCGGTCAATGCCATGATGGCGACCGCCGCGACACTGCGGCATCGTTTACCACCGGTCTCTCTCGGCACCATGGCTCCGCCCGATTCGAGGGACGGTTCCGTTTCCTGGGCCCCCATATCATTTCACCTTGGGAGATTGAACAAGACTGACAGGCCTTCCGAATCTATTAATTATCATAATCATTGTTCATGTTTATTTAAAGGCCTGACCTAAGTCGTCGTCCCTTGGATTGGGTTCTTGATGTCGTAGAATATTCATGTTGCAGCGCGACAAATAGACTTGATGCAATTCGCCACTGCCGTTTTCGGCCATATGACGGAAGAGCGGGGCAAATCCCCCTACCTGACCTCGGTCAATTGGACTAGATTTTGGTCATGAGCCAGCCGCAATCTTCCGCCGTCTTCTCTGATCGTCTTGCCGCTTTGCGGCGCGAATTGGAGCGCCGCAATCTGAGCGGCTTCGTCGTGCCGCGCGCCGACCAGCATCAAGGCGAATATGTTCCGCCCTCGGCCCAGCGCCTTGCCTGGTTGACCGGCTTCACCGGATCGGCGGGATCGGCGGTGGTGCTTGGCGGCAAGGCTGCGATTTTCGTCGATGGCCGCTATACGCTGCAGGTGGTGAGCGAGGTGGACACTGTGTTGTTCACCCCCCAGCATCTTACCGAAATGCCGCCTCATTGCTGGTTGGCCGACGTGTTGTCCAAGGGCGACCGGCTGGGCTTCGACCCCTGGCTGCATACCCATGACCAGATTCAGACTCTGACCAATACCTGCGAAAGGGCGGGGGCCAGTTTGGTGCCTTGCCCGGACAATCCCCTGGACGCGGTGTGGACCGATCGCCCGGCGGCGCCCGCCACCCCCATCGTCGATCATCCCGAATGCTTTGCTGGCCGTTCCGGCGAGGACAAGCGGAGCGACATCGCGGCCGAATTGTCGCGCGAGCACCTGGACGCCGCCGTGTTGAGCGCGCCGGAATCCTTGGCATGGCTGCTGAACATCCGGGCCGATGACGTGGCCTATACACCCTTGCCGCTGGGCTTTGCCATCATCCGTGCCGATTCCTCGGTGGATGTGTTCGTCGAACCTGGCCGCGTCCCCGTATCCTTGAGATCCCAATGGGGTGACGAGGTCAGGGTGACCGAGCCCGCCGGGTTCGAGGCCGCGCTTCGCCTGCTGGGGCGCGAGGCCAAGCGGGTTCGCCTGGATTCCACCTCGGCCCCCTTCCAGGTTTGGGAGACGTTGCGGGCGGCGGGTGCCAAGGTGGAGGCGGGGGCTGACCCATGCGCTCTGCCGCGCGCCTGCAAGAACAGTGTCGAGATGGCCGGGACCAGGGCCGCCCATCATCGCGACGCAATCGCCATGGTCCGCTTTCTCTCCTGGCTGGAGGACGCCACCCGGCGCGGCACGGTCGATGAGATGGCCGCTGCCGATGCCCTGGAGGGCTTTCGCAGCCGGGGAGAGCATTTTCGCGGCCTGTCCTTTCCCACCATCTCGGGGGCGGGCCCCAACGGGGCCATCGTCCATTACCATTCGACGCCCAAGACCAACCGGCCCCTGGCGGCGGGCGATCTGTATCTGGTGGATTCCGGCGGCCAGTATCTGGACGGTACCACCGACATCACCCGCACCGTGCTGATCGGCGGCCCCGCCCCCATGGAAGCGCGCCGCCGCTTTACCCTGGTGCTGAAGGGCCATATCGCCCTGGCCCGCGCCGTCTTTCCCACCGGCACCACGGGCAGCCAGCTGGATGTGCTGGCCCGTCAGGCGCTGTGGTCCGAGGGACTGGATTACGATCACGGCACCGGCCATGGCGTGGGCAGCTTTCTGTCGGTCCACGAGGGCCCGCAGCGTATTTCCAAGCTGGGCAATACCGTGCCGTTGAAGGCGGGGATGATTCTGTCCAACGAGCCCGGTTACTACAAACCCGACGACTATGGCATCCGCATCGAGAATCTGGTTCTGGTGACCCAGAGTCCCGCCCCGGCGGGGGCCGAGCGGGAGCTGATGGGGTTCGAGACCCTGACCCTGGTGCCCATCGACCGGGCCCTGGTGGATGCGGAATTGTTGGATGCGGGCGAGCGGGAATGGCTGAACGCCTATCACGCCAGGGTGAGGGGCGCTCTCATGCCGCGGTTGGACGACGCGGCGGAGAGGGACTGGCTGGAGCGGGCGACGGCGGAGCTTTAGTTACTCAACCCAGCCGTGGTCGAGAGCGAAGCCCGAGGTGACGTAATCCATGGTCGCCCGGTGTTCCAGGAACCATTGCGGCAGGTCCACGGCGAAGTATTCCGCGCAAGAATCGCCGCCCTCCAGGCTGCGGATCACCTCGTCCAACTGGCCCAGGACACGCATATGCTCGTCCCTGTGCGGCTCCAGAGCGAAGAATCCGGTCTTGACCATCATCTCCTCCTCGCGGGCGAAATGCTCGGCGCAGTGATGGGCAAAGGCGCGGGCCAGTTCCAGGCGCTCGGCCCCAGAGGCGGCGGCCAGGCGGTTGATCATCTCCACCGCCTCGCAGTGATCGCGATCCACGAAGCCGACGCCGAGCAGCAGGGGCTCGCCCCAACGGATGACCGCATGCCGAGCTATCATGGTATTGCCTTCTCAATTCCGCCAAAACGGCGGCAATTTACGCCATTGCCGTCCGGACGCAAGAAAAAGCCATAGCTAAAATGTGGATATGCGCTAGCCGCTATCCCGCCAGCAATTGCGCCCGGTTGCGGAAGAAGGAGCAGGCGAGGCAGGGATCATCGCTGCGTAGCTTTTCCGAATGATCGATCCGCACCACCCAACAACCATCGTGGTCGGAGCGCATGAGGTCATTGCCGCGCCCAATGCGGCTGACCGATGCCACCGCCTCTGGGCAGCCGGCACATGGCAGAGCGTGGCCGTTATGCGGACAAGCCGTTGCCGGGTCGCGGCTTTCGCACAGGGCTTCTTCCGACATGCAGGCCTCCGGGGGGTGCAATGAAAACCTTGGGGAAAACCGTCGCTAGCGGAAGGCCGTAACCGGTGACAACAGATGGCGCAATCGGTCCACGAGGCGTGAGCGGACAGGCGCCCCGTCGTGCAGATCACCGGCGCAACGGGCAATCTCGCGGGCACAGGCATCGTGATGGATACAGGTTGAATCCTCGGGACAGTGAGCGATATCGCCGAGGATGACCAGCGCGTCCACCCAGACGCCGCAAGCGATACAATTGGTCGTCGCCGCGAACTTGCTTTGACAGGCCGTGGGCAGGTCATAATTCGTCATGGGGCGATGATAGGTGTGGCGAGAGCGATTCTCAACCACATCTTCCATGCGGGATTCACGGGGCGATCATGCGGAGGCCCGTATCAGGCCGTCAGCGCCAGAACCCGATCATGCTCGGCGGCGGCGATGGCGGCTGCGGATCGCCGCGACGCCACGATCATGGCCATCCACGAGCAGCCCAGCCGGTTGGGGCACGACACCAGCGCATTGCAGGCCCCGGCGTTGCGCAGCACGGACAGAGCCTCATCGGATGACAGAGCGTCGTCCGCCAGTCCGATCAACCTGTCAAAGGCACAATGCCCGCTGTCACGCCGCCCCATGGCCGCAAACCCCTGTTCAATATCGAGGAGATATTTAACTGGAATCACGAAAATGACAATCGGGCGGAAGCCCCATTCATCAAACGATAATGTTGACGAAAGTTGATGTTAACCAATCGCTCGTGACGACTTCATTCCCACTCAATAATTTTTTCTCTGCATCATATTGATTTACAATGCATTTTCAAAACTTTGTTAGTTTTTCACATGCAATAAACCAACAATACTAAGTATTGTATCACAATTCTGCGGAAAAATCAAGATTTAGATGTCAAAAGTGAATTGAAGTGTGGTTATTGATGAAAAATATAGCAAATAACCATGCCCTGGGAGTGCCATGTTCAAAGCATTCTTTTATTCAGAAAGAAACCGCAATCATCTATATGTATTAATATACTTTATTCTTGGCCGAGGGGCATACTGTTGTATTGTTTATAAATATACGCCTCGACAGCGTTTCGTATAATCTCGCTTTCGGATAGGCCCGTATAATCGGAAATTGCCCGCAAATCTGCCCGAAGATTCTCTGAAATTCGAAATGATTTAGGAATGGTTGATCTGCCACAAAGCCCGCCTCCCATAAAGTGTCTTGCCTCATGCCATCCGCTTGATGCCGACTTTATGTCATAAATCTGATCCAAGAATCCCTTAATATCTCTCATGCAGTACTATCCTTTGATTGCCACCATAGATCACAACAGGCTTCGCCTGTTGTCAGCGAAGCTGAACTACCTATTTCTTCGTTGCAGTAATGCTTTTGAACGCACTTACTCACGGTGAATGACTGTCGAGATGCGCTGAACGATGTGGATTGTATTGTTCTACGTGTTTCGCTGGCAGAAACCCATTCCCAGAGGATTGAAAGCTTGAAGGCCGCCGTGATGGCATTATCGCCGCCAGCCAAGCGCCCCGCTAATCAGGCCCAGTTCAATTTGACGGCCAATCGCAGCATGAGCTTGACCAATTTGAGGGTTATGCTGCGGCTTTACGGGTATTGGCTAGAATCTGATGGCGATCTGGAGCTGACTTGCCGTCGATACCACGAATGGGCAACCGCCTGGAACAAGCAGGTGGAAGACAAAGGCTGGAAGCGCTCCAAGGCCGCTGTCCCTCCCAACCTTACGCAGTATATGGAGTGCCTTAATTCCATTACGGCCTCTGGTGGGAAGGGCAAGACAAAGAGCGGCGGGGGCAAGGCAGGCTATGATGCACTGCGGGCTGATATGCGCCGTTACATCCGGCGGGCACAGAAGATCGCCCAGAATGTAGGAAAAGGTGTCTTCCCTGGAACCTATTGATCGGGAATCTGGATCACATGAGCGATTCATCGACAGCCGTCATAAGCATCCTGAAGCTCAGCCCAATCAATGGTTCCGGTGATATGCTGGGCTTGGCCGATGTGGAAATGATTCTTGATGGCGTTGCCATTATCCTCCACGGCGTTCAACTCCGGGCCAACGGCAAGAGGACAGAGGTACGGCTGCCTCGTTACCGAGCACCGGATGGTAACTGGGTAGCTGCAATCAGCCTCCCAGATGAGGTAAAGGGGCCAATGGGCGATGTGGTCATTGCCGCAGGGTTAGAGGCAGGTCTCTTGCGGGAAACTTCTGCCGACATTATGGCGGATCCACGGACCGCATGCGAGTTCAGATAGTGTTCGATGAGGCCTGCGATACTCCAAAACGATGCCGATCATGCGGCGGAAAGCAAATGGCGTGTGTTTTAGTTTTTATCAGAAATCAATGGTATTAGCGGCTGATACATCTCTGGAGAAACGATAGGCGCATTGATTATCGCCGTACTTTCTTGCCCCTGATGAAAATATTCACGCTCCTTAAATCCTGTGATCATGGCTAAGTACTTCCACGGCATCTTTCGAATTTCCGCATTAAACCGTGAAGCAGATTCGTTGTACATAACCCTATTGTTGGCGATCCTCTCCTCCATTTCAATCAGTGACGCCATCATAAACTTATACGATTTTACAGATTTAATGTCTGGATACCGCTCAGAATAAGCAATTACCTTTCCGAGGGCAGCGCCAAATCCATCCTGAACAAAAGTCTTTTCAATTTTGAGCGCATCGTCTTTTTTAGTTGCAACATTGACGCCTTCCGCTCTCTTATCAGAGCTATTATTGAACACAGAACTTTCTAGCGATGAATGATTAACTGTTAGGTTAATCAGGTTGCCGAACAGATTATTCCGCCTTTGTATCTCCACCTCAAAATTTGATCTCTTCGACTGAGCATCCTCCCGCATTGCCAGAAATTCATTGTAACGCAACAGCCCAGACGCAAACACTACGAGGACTGTGATTGCGGAAATTGCCCGAAAAACATATTTGAATTGAAGGTTCATGCAGCCCCTCTGGTTATGGCATATATTACCCCCCAGCAGCTGCCCTTGAACAGGGGTGAGGCGGGTCAAGAAACTGATGGGGCGATGGGTTCAAACAAGATCGGATGGAAGCGGTTGAGTCGGAATATAAAAGTCTCGATCTCCCAGCACGGTGATGGCGACGATGCGAAATTCACTTTGCTGGAAAAAGCTATGAAGCCGAGCATGCAGAATGCCGTCCACCGTTGACCATACCCTGGTGATTTTCCAAACCTTGCTGGGTGGATCGCCAACCTTCACGTAAAGATCGCCTGGCTGGATCACTGGATTCTTGCGTCCAAAAAAAACATGCCCGGTCAATTCCAATCTGCCAAATCCTGCTAATGCCAATCATGGCACTTCAATCTATCAGACGATAGAAACGACAGAGTGTGATTTTCCATTTGAGAATTCGTTAGCCGATCACCGAGAATAGGTCATCTTTGGTGGCTATATTCCAAGCTTGGTCGTTCGAAGATCCAAGCCATTGGATGAAAAATTTATAGGGTTTTCAATGCGTTTCTATTCCAACTTGTCGATGCGGGACCGAAGTCGCCGGAATGCCCGCCAAATTGATCCCGATGCCCCGAAGCTGAAATTCCGAGCTCAGGGATTCATCGGCGGTCGGTGGACGATCAAGGTATTCTGGGCAAGAGCCGCCGAAGCGTCCGGCATTGCTCGCCGGATGTTCGATGCCAGCAGCGAGATCGAACTGATCCCAGCCACCTGAACGACAAAAGTTGAGATTCCCAACTTTCCAGCATTCAGGTCAGTCCCGGAAATCCCTACCGAAATTTCTATCCCGAGGAGTTTCGGTAGGGATTTCGATCATCAAAATATAAATGTATCGACTGTCAGATTAATTGCGCCGATAGAAAAATATAAATTATTTTTTCACATCTGTGAGGCGGCGTAATATCTTCTGTATTTTTTTAAGAAAGCATTCGTAAGCTAACAAATATCAGAACTACACATATGACGCCAAATGATATCAATGATAACTTACTGGCCATCCTTTTTAGCAAAGCGCCTAGGAAAATCATGCAGAGAGCAGTAATTAGTATGGTTCCGCCAATTAACAAATAAAATCCAGAGTATAAAGCAATTGACTTATCCGCTTCAGTCTTAATGTATCCAGGAACAAAAAACATCAGCATAAAAATTATAGCACCGAGTCCCAAGACTTGCAAAAGCTTGCCTGCAGCCAATTGAGTGTTATCGCCTCGGTCAATCCAGCGCCCAGCTTGTACTATGGAAAGGCCAAAAAATATCCAAGGCGTTGATTTTAGAGCTATAGTTGATAATATATAATCAAAACGCAAGACATCGAGGTATATATAGCTAAAATATGTCGGCTCTATAATTTTAGCCGCTACAATTAGCCAGCCTACATAGCGGGCAATACGAGCGGATAGCGCACTTTTATCAGACTTATCTGGCGCAATAGCTGATGTATTGTTATCGGTATCCATTCCGCCTCCAATTAGAGATCAACAAACTAAAATCTTGTACGGCAGATATCAGATGAAGGCTGGTCTGCTCGATCCAGGAACGAGGGTCGATGCTCTGAACCTCAATGAGAGCACAAATATTAGCTGGAGGATATCTGGGCACCAACCCCGGCTCGAAGCGTGAAGAAGAACGTCGCTCCTTGTCCCGGTTCAGACTCCACCCAAATGCTCCCTCCAAAACGGTGAACGATCCGGCGACACAAGGCTAAGCCGATACCAGTTCCTGCTCTCTCCGATGCCGGGCTGAGCCGCTGGAAAATTTCGAAAATTTTGTCGTGGTACTCATCTTCGATCCCAATGCCATTATCGGTGACAGCGAAGCGCCACCAGCCTTGCTTGACTCGCTCAGCCTTCACCGAAAGTGACGGGCTACGTTCTGTAGAACGGTATTTGATGCCATTTCCCAAAAGGTTCTGAAACAGGCTGGTGAGACGGGTCTGCTCAGCCATCACCATTGGAAGATCACCAACTGTGATTTGGACGCAACCCTCTTCGATGTCTACCTTCAGATTTTCCAGTGCCTGGGCAACTGCCTCGCTTGCCGAGGTAGGCTGCAATAACAGCGATTGACTTGTTGTCCGTGAATATTCCAGCAGATCACTGATCAAGCTGCTCATCTGTTTCGAGTTTTTTACGATAAAATCGATGAAATCATCGGCGTCGGCGTCCAACTTTCCTTTGTAGCGGCGCTCGAGAAGCTGGGTGTAGCTGATAATGTTACGCAACGGCGTTTGGAGATCATGCGATGACACGTAGGCAAATTGTTCAAGATCAAGGTTTGACTGCAAGAGCTGCTCGTTGTTTTTAATTATTTCGTTCTGAGCAACTACACGATCAGTGATGTTGTCGAAAATGACGGCGAAATACCCTTTTTGCGTGCTAAATACTGAGATGACAAACCACAAATTAAGCGACAAAACATGCCTTTCGACTCGCTCGGGCTGCCCCGTATCAGCGACACGAAAATAAATGTCAAAAAGCTCTGAATCTTTCTCCTTCAGATCTGGGATAACTTCACTAACCCTTTTCCCAACAACATCACAGAGGCCTGTCAATAATGTAAAATTTTTGTTTACTGCTAAATATGTGAAATCAACAGGAGCTCCATCAATATACTCAACTTTATGATAGGCAAACCCGCTCAGCATTCCGTCAAATAATGACCTATATTGCTTTTCGCTTTCTGCAATTCTGTCTTCCAGCGACTTTCTTTCCGTTATATCTCTGGCAACGCCAAACAAGCCAAGCAATTGATGGCCTTCTCCATAAAATGGCCCCTTATTACTCAGAAAGGTACATATCCCATTTGGGGTGGTCATCACCTCCTCGACGGTGCTAACAACTCCTCCCTCCATGATCTGGCGGTCAACCTCCATCAGTGCCTCGGCTTCTCCTGGCAGGAAGATGGAACGGTCATCATGTCCGATTACTTCGCTACTTTCCTTGCCAACAAATCGACCGGCTTGACGATTGAACAGTTGATAACGTCCCGAGGTATCCTTGATATATATGGCATCCGTCGATTTATCGGCGATAACCTCTAGTAGGCTCAACGCCTCAAGTTTTGCTGCTTGCTCCCGCTCTACCGCTGCATGCAAATCGGTCAGCTTGATGACCATGCGCATCATAAGCCTGTAGAGAATGAAGGTGGTCAGGGCGACGAAAGCCAAGCCTTTGTAAACGCTAATGTCGGCAGCCTGCCTAGCGTTGCCTACGAAATACGCAAGGGAATTGTCAGATACGATTATCCATGTTGCAGCTATAGCCGCATAAATGAGGGCAATCTTGGCTGGGCCGGATGACTTAGAGGGGCTCAGCTGCCGTGCGCTGCCTGTAGGGCTTTGGGACATGGCCAATCCTTGCGCTTTGCGCCCAATGGACCACCCTAATTTAATCTTTAGTATGGCGTTTGTATAGCCGCCGTTAACGGCGAAGGGTCGCTTAGCGGCGTACTGACGCTATCGACGCCAATGTAACTTGAAATCGCCCTTGCCATCCGCTATTCACCTCCGCCAAGGGTGGGGGGATAACGAAATGACCTGGAAAACAGGCTTCGTGACGCAGGTAGAGATCAAGCGGCTGGCAGCTCAGGTGGTTGCCAACCTCAATGCCACAGCTTCGACGGATGATATCTTGCGCCTTTGCATCGGCATGGCGTTGGCCAAAGACCTCGTGGACAATGACCTCGTGAGCCTTTTGGCGGAGGTCGGCACTCGCCTCGGTCTTTCGCTGGTGGCTTAGAGCTTCAAGGCTACCACAAGGTATTTTCCTGATGATGCCTGGGCAAGTTGACGCTTGAACAGGTCTATTCGCTGGCCAATTTCTCCCGAGCTTGAAACTTCAGCTACGGCAGCAATTGTGGATGATCTCAGAAATGGCTCAAGGGCAGATTTTGCAGGCTTGGAGACAAGAAGGGTTTGAAGTGGGGTTGACGCATTCATAATTTCTCTCGGAATAAGTTCTGGTCAGAATTATTTATTCCTAATTTTCCTTCCTAAAGATCCACCATGTCGAACCCCTCCTTGCTCCTGTCTAGGGTGCGAGTGAGCTCAGCTATCATTTCTGCGGTACGCACATGTGCATAATGGGTTTCGAGGTAGCTGACTGAACAGCCCATGTTCTGGGCCAGCAGCAGCGGATTGGTATCACCGTTCATGATGCGAAACGTGGCATAGGTATGGCGCAGGGAGTAGTAGGTCAGCTTGGCGGCTTCCATGCCTGCCGCTGCCATCAGGCTCTTCCATTGCCTGTAGTACTCGGCCTTAGCGAGAGGCTCTCCCGTTTTCTGATCGGCGAACAGGTAATCTTTTTTGTCGGTGAACCGAGAGGTTTCCTTTAGCCGCCTGAAATAGCTTCCTCCCCGGCCAATGACTTCCCTGCTCTTCCCGGTCTTGGTGATGTCTGCGCTGAGAATCAGCCGAACAGTAAGATTGGCGTCCTTGGCGTCAGGGCTTTTGCCCCTTTCGGCCATGATGCTGGCAACATTAAACCATCTGAGCCGCCTCAATTCGCCGAACCGAATGCCCGTATTGACGGAAATCAGTATGAAATCTCGGATGATCTGGCGGACCAGCTTCTCGTCGTCATCCTTTGAGGAATTGATCCACCCTCTGAACGAACGATAGAACTGCTGATATTCCTGCGGCAGAAACGCTTCCCGCCTTGGAACCTCCTTGATCTTCAGTTTTTCCCATAACGGAAGCTGATGGTGGGTCGCTCGTCTGGCCTCGATGGCTTCCTTGAACAGATGCCCAATCGTCGATCGCTCGTTTTTGATTGTGATGAGGGAGGCGTCACCAAGGCGGAATGTCGTGTACTTCCTGAACGCTTCCCCCTGAATCTTGTTAATCCGGGTCGTTGAGCCGAGGAAGCGTTCAAGGGCACGAAGCTGACTGCGGACGGTCACCAATCTGCCAGCTGTTATAAGCCCCTTTGTAACCTCGATCTGCCGCTTATCCATGTACCACTCGACCAATTCGCCAAGGGTGCATGAAAATATTCGCTCGCCATTTCTGGCTGCCACCCTCAGATCAAGAACAATGTCATCGGCCATCTTGAAGGCTTTATCACGGTCCTTGGTCTTCAGTGATTTTGTGAGGTACTTCCCCTCATCTGCAATCCAGCACGAAAAGTAGTAATTTCCGCCAGATTTCTTTGTTTTGTATATTTTAGCCGAGCTATTTGGGATTTTCTCGACGTCATAGGTCCATTTGTCGTGATCATCAGTTGAATTATGCATTTTCAATGACCCACGCTGTTTGCAACTCGTTGGAGTTTGGCCTGCGCTAATCCATTGAAAAACAACAACACTAGAATCGCAACATCAAAGTTACTAAGTCATTTAGTAACTTCTAACGCATTGATATTAAACAATTCTAGAGCTTCAACTTATTCCCACTCGATGGTGCCCGGCGGCTTCGAGGTGATGTCGTAGGTCACCCGGTTGATGCCCTTGACCTCGTTGATGATACGGTTCGCCACCCTTCCGATGAAGGCCATGTCGAAGGGGTAGAAATCGGCGGTCATGCCGTCGGTGCTGGTGACGGCGCGCAGAGCGCAGGCATAGTCGTAGGAGCGCGAATCGCCCATCACGCCCACGGTACGCACGGGAAGCAGCACGGCGAAGGCCTGCCAGATCTCGTCATAAAGGCCAGCCTTGCGGATTTCATCGAGATAGATGGAATCGGCCTTGCGCAGGATATCCAGATTCTCGCGCGTCAGCGGCTGGCCGGGAATGCGGATGGCGAGACCCGGGCCGGGGAAGGGGTGGCGGCCGACCATATCGGCGGGCAGGCCCAGTTCGCGGCCCAGGGCGCGGACCTCGTCCTTGAACAATTCGCGCAAGGGCTCCACCAGCTTCATGTTCATGCGCTCGGGCAGGCCGCCCACATTATGGTGGCTCTTGATGGTGACGCTGGGCCCGCCAGTGAAGCTGACGCTTTCGATCACGTCGGGGTACAGCGTGCCCTGGGCCAGGAAGTCGGCGCCGCCCACGGCGCGGGCCTCTTCCTCGAAGACGTCGATGAAGGTGGCGCCGATGATCTTGCGCTTCTTCTCCGGGTCGGTGAGCCCCGCCAGCTTGTCCAGGAACAGGCCGGATGCGTCCTTGTGCACCAGCTTGATGTTGAAGCGGTCGCGGAAGACGCTGACCACCTGCTCGGACTCGCCCGCACGCATGAAGCCGGTATCGACGAAGACGCAGGTGAGCTGGTCGCCGATGGCCTCGTGCAGCAGGGCCGCCACAACGGAGGAATCCACGCCGCCCGACAGGCCGCAGATCACCCGGCCCGATCCCACCTGGGCGCGCACCTTGGCTATTTCCTGGGCGCGGAAGGCCTTCATGGTCCAGTCGCCAGCACAGCCGACGATCTTGTGGACGAAGTTGGACAGCAATTGCTTGCCGATGGGGGTGTGCACCACTTCGGGGTGGAACTGCACGCCGTAGAAACGCTTGTCCGCATTGGCGATGGCGGCAAAAGGCGCGCCCTCCGAGGTGGCCACCACCTTGAAGCCCGGCGGAATGGCGGTGACGCGGTCGCCGTGGCTCATCCAGACCTGGACTTCGTCGCCCTTGGCGGCGATGCCGTCGAACAGGGCGCAGGGCTCGCCCGACACGCTCAGCATGGCGCGGCCGAATTCGCGATGGTCGCCGGGCGAGACCTTGCCGCCCAACTGCTCGCACATGGTCTGCTGGCCGTAGCAGATGCCGAGGATGGGCAGGCCCATGTCGAACAGGCCCTGGGGCGCGCGGGGGCTGCCCGCCTCGGGCACCGAGGCCGGGCCGCCCGACAGGATCACGCCCTTGGGTCCGAACTCGCGGATGCTGTCGACGCTCACCCGGTTGAAGGGGTGGATTTCGCAGTAGACGCCCGCCTCGCGCACGCGGCGCGCGATCAGCTGGGTCACCTGCGAGCCGAAATCGACGATCAGGATGCGCTCGGACATGACTTCCTCCGGGGAATTCGAGGCCGGGACTTTAGCGATTCACCAAGCCTGGAACAAGCACTTGGCCGAGGTCAATTTCACATTGCCCCATTGGTGCTAGGGTCCGGGCCAATTCAGCCGGAAGGAACCGCCATGCGCCGCCTCGTCGCCCTGATATTCGTGCTGTTGGCTTCCGCCTGCTATCAGGTCGACGGCGAGACCGTTGCCGCCTCGGCATCCATTCGGGTCGATGGCGTCAAGGACGGTCGCTATCGCCGCCCTGACGGGGTCGAGGTGCGGGTGCGCTGGAACGAGGGCGAGAAGCAGTATGACGTCGCCTCGCCCGATGGTCCCACCGGCAAGGCCCGCGCCGCCCGTCTGGCGCCCGGCCTGTTCCTGGTGCAATACCTGGACGCGGCGCGCCTGACCCTGATGGCGGCGCCCAAGGGCGACGATGTGGTGCTGTTCTTCGCGGACAAGGTGGCCGAGCCCCGGTTGCTCAAGGCCCACGGCTTGGGATTGAAGCCCGGCCCCATCAACGCGCTCACCGGCCCGGCCCGCGCGGTGGCCGACTTCTACAAGGATCTGGCCGTGTCGGGCGAGTTCCGGGAAGGCGAAAGGCTGATCTATCTGGGCGGCTAGATGACCGGAAGAAACGTCACCCGTGCAGGGTGGCGTTTTCCTTTTCATTGGACTCGATCTTGCGCTTGAGCGCGTCCATCAGGGGCTCGATCTTGCCGCCCGAGCCGCGCAGCACCGAGGCGAAGTCGTCCTTCATGGCGCGGATCAGGCTGACGCCTTGGGCGGACAGATCCATGATCACCGGCTTGCCCTCGGCGGTGGTCGCCACAATCCATTCCACCGGGATGGGGTCGCCCGGCTGGGACGGCAGCAGGGCCGAGGACTGCACCTTGACCGTGCTTCCCTGATCGACGCCGCCGGTCACCTTGACCAGGGTGCCGGGTTCGGCGCGGCCGAGGATGCCCACATAGGAGGTCACCAGATAGTGCACGAAGAGCTGGGAAAAGGCCTTCTGCTCGCTCTCGCTGATCTTGCCCCAATAGCGCCCGAGTATGCTGGCCGACAGCATGGACGGGTCCACATAGCGGCGAAGGAGATCGTCCAGCAGCCGGGTTCTCTCGGGCAGGGGATGAGTCTTGCCCACAAAGGTGGAAATACCCTCGTTCACAGCGCTTTGAACGGTCTTGCGGCCCTGTTCCACATCGGCCGCCCCGGCTGTGCCGGGCGTCAGGAACACGCCTAGGATCAGCACCACAGCCAGTGCCGAACGCCGCAAGAGGGTCATCGCCATTTTAGGACAGGTCCTGTCGAAAGCTCGAATCACGCGTAGGGAATAGCGCAATTGGGGGGGGCGGGGCAATACCCTCGGTCATAGCGCGACGGTCAGGTGGGCGTGGCCGGTATGTTCGAGAAAGCGGACCAGTTCCGCAGGTGTCAGGGTGGTGGTCATGGTATTGCGCAAGGGGTGATAGTTGATCAGCTCCTGGGCCATCATCTCGGCGTCCAGAACCACGCTGACCCGGTATTCGCGGTCGTTGACGAGGGCGAAGGGCGTCACCGATCCCGGTTCGATCCCCAAAACCTCGGTCAGCAGCGCGGCGGAACCGAAGGACAACCGGGCGGAACCGATCTTTTCCGGCAGGGATTTCAGGTCGATGCGCCGTTCGGCGGGCGCCACCACCAGCCAGAGCCTTCCCTTGCCATCCTTGAGGAATAGGTTCTTGCAATGCGTGCCGGGGATGGAGCCCCAGACCCGGTGCCCCTCTTCCACGGTAAAGGCCGCGTCGTGATGGTGGGTGACCGCCCGGATATCCAGCCGGTCGAACAGCGCGAACAGGTCGTCTGGCGTGGCGGGCGGCATCACAGCCTGTGAATGGGCTTGGGCATGGCGATGTGGAAGCCCTGGCACAGATTGATCCCCATCTTGCGTAACAGCACCATGGTGTTTTCGTCCTCGACGAATTCGGCGATGGTGATCATGCCGAAGCGCCGGGCCATGGAGTGGATGTGCTCGACCATGATGCGGTCGCGCTCGTCGGTGACCACATGGCGGATGAAGCTGCCTTCGATCTTCACATAATCGACAGTGATGTATTTGAGATAGAGGAAGGACGAGAAGCCCGAGCCGAAATCGTCGAGCGCGAAACCCAGCCCCGAGCTGCGCAACTCGTTGATCATGGTGACGATGTCGCCGAAATGGGGCAGGGCTTCCCGCTCGGTGATTTCCAGCACCACCCGCGACGGCGAGACTCCGGCGGCCCGCAGCCGGTCGGGAATGGACATCATGCGCTCGCGGTCGGTCAGGCTCTTGGCCGACAGATTGACGAAGATCTTGGCATTGCCCAGCTTGCCCGCCGCCATGGCCTCCAGGGCGCCGTCGAACACGGCGGCGTCGATCTCTCCGGCCAGTCCCAGTTCCTCTGCCGATTCGATGAAGTCTCCGGCACAGACCGCCTGATCGCCATCCACCACGCGGGCCAGCACCTCATAGGCGGCGATGGAGCCGTCCTCGGCGGCGACGATGGGCTGGTAGTAAGGCACCAGCCGTCCCTCGGCCAGGGCGCTGCGCACCATCTCGCCCTGGCTGAAGATGGCCACGGTGGCGTCCTCGCCCTCGCCGATAACCGCCACCTGATTCTTGCCCGACCGCTTGGCCTTGTAGATGGCCACGTCGGCGGCGATGGCCAGCTTCTGGGCGTCGTCGGCATTCTCGGGATAGCCCACCAGACCGACCGAGGCGGTGATGCGCACGCCGCCCACCGGCAGCCCCAATTGGCAATCGGCGATGGCCTGGCGCATCTTCTCGGCCGCCGCGATGCCTTCTTCCATGGTGGTCTCGGGCAGCAGGACCGAGAATTCATCGGCTCCCACCCGGGCCAGCATGTCGGTGCGCCGCACTTCGCGGTTCAGCACGCTGGCCAGTTCCTTCAGCACCAGATCGCCGATGGGATGGCCAAAGGTGTCGTTGATGTTCTTGAAGTCGTCCAGATCGATCTGGGCGACGCAGAAGGGATGGCCGTGCCGCTGGGACCGGTCGATCTCGTGGTCGAGGAACTCGTCGAATTTGCGCCGGTTGTAAAGCCGGGTCAGCGGATCGCGGATGGACAGGTCCTCCAGCCGGTGCTGGTAGTCCTCCACAGTGCGCAGCAGCTTGTTGAAGTAGTCGGACAGGTCGGCCACTTCGGCGATGATGCCCTTGCTCTCGACCCGGCGCGACAGGTCGGTGTGCAAGATGATCTCCTGCATCAGCGTCACCATGTTGGTGATGGGACGCGCCACGAAGATCTTGAGCTTGAAATACAAAGCCACCGACAACAGCATCAGGATGGCGAAGAAATAGGCCAGGACCGTGTTCAGCACGTAGTCCAACGAAACCTTCAGCGCGTGCACAGGATAGACGATGTCGATGACGCCGTTGATGTCGCCCACCTTGGCCGCCGTATGGCAAACCAGGCATTCCTGCTTGACGATCAGGGGATACAGGTAGCGGATGCCCGTGGGGCTGGGATGCAGCGTCTCCTTGCCGCTGGCCAGGACTTCTTGCAGCAGCGGGTCGTGCCGGACGATGGCGACGTCGTTGGCGATCTCGCCGAACTGCTCGATGACCGGACGTCCGCGGACCACATGGATGGACAGGTCGGGTAGGGCGGCTTGCAGCCGGGTGATCACCTCGCCGATCTCGGCCTTGCTCCAGCCCTTGCGCATGGCGGCGTAAAGGGTCTCGAACACCAGGGTCGAGGTCTGGCGCGCCTCGTCGCGGGCAAGGTCCTGCACCGACTTCTCGCGTACGTGACCGGAGATGAGGACGACTACACCCAGCGCCAAAATGGTGGCGGTCAGGGACAGCAGAAACACCACGCGGGTGATGCTGATCCTGGCTTTGAATTTGAACTCGTCCATTTACCCCCGAATCCGTCAGATCAACGCCCTAATCCCCCGGCTCTTGATACTCATCAAGACGCCCGATGTCCAACTTTTCCACAATATGTGACGGAATGTGATCGGAGTTTGTCGGTCTCTCCTTGGTCACGCCGCTTCGTTGATGGGATGGCGCCCGGCGATCAGGCGGTGGAATTCCTCCTGCCAGCGGTTCTCCACATCGGGGGTAAGCTCCAGATTACCGTGCAGGCGACCGTTCTCGCATTCGCGTCCGACCATGGACAACGCCACCGAGCAACCCTCGATCCGCACCTTGACCCGCATGCCCTTGCCCACCGGGCAGACATCGCCCTGGATGGTAAGGCCCTGTTCGGAAATCTCGTCGAACACCACCGGGACCTCGACACCGCCCATATCGACCAGCCCTTTCATGCCCAGGGCGTAGCGTGGGCCGTTGCGGCGGTCCACTTCCTTGGTGGCGGTCCGCACCACCCGGATGATGACGCTTTTCAGCGATTCGATGGCGCGGGCCACATCGACGGAAATATCGTTGACCTTGGTGGCGCGTTCGCCGGTCAGGCTGGCCTCTTGCGAGACATCGGCGATCCGTTCGGCCACCTCGCTGGCGGCCTGGGTGGTCTGGGCAATGTTGCGGGCAATTTCGGCGGTGGCGGCGTTCTGCTGGCGGATGGCGCCAGCGACGCTGACCGAGACCTCCTCGACGCTCTTGATGGCCTGGGCGATTTCGCCGACGGAACTGACCGCCTCGGCTGTGGTGGCCTGGACTTCGTTGATCTGCGCCGAGATTTCCTCGGTGGCCTTGGCGGTCTGATTGGCGAGGTTCTTGACCTCGTTGGCCACCACGGCGAAGCCCTTGCCCGCCTCGCCCGCCCGCGCCGCCTCGATGGTGGCGTTCAATGCCAAAAGATTGGTCTGGGTGGCGATCTGGTTGATCAGGTCAGCCACTTCGCCGATGCGGTTCACGGCCGCCGACAGCCGGGTAATGGTATCTTGTGCCTTGCCCGCGGCGGTGACCGCACCGCCGGTGACCTGCCCGGCATTGGCGATCTGTTCTCCGATCTCGCGGATGGAGGCGGAAAGTTCCTCGGCGGCGGCTGATACGGTCTGGGCGTTGGACAGGGCCTGAGTGGCGGCGGCGGCGACGCTTTGGCTGTTGCCGCCCACGGCGCCAGCCGAAGCCGCCATCTTGCCCGCGTTATCGGCCATCAGCGAGGTCTGGGCCGCCACCTGCTCGACGGCGGCGCGGGTTTCCAGTTCCACCGTCTCTGCCATGTTCTGCAAGGCGGCGATGCGCTCGGCTTGCGCCGTGGCGCGGTCTTCTTCCTGGGCGGTGCGCATGCGCTCGGCATCGCGCATGGCATCGCGGAAGACGCGCACGCTTCGCGCCATGTCGCCGATTTCGTCATGGGACTCCACCGAGGGAATCTCCATGGAGAGGTTGCCGCCCGCCAGGGTTTCCATGACGGCGGTCATACGGTTGATAGGCTGTGACACGCGTTTGAAGGCGGTCCATGCCGCCCAGCCGATGCCCGACGCCAATCCCAGCACCGCCAGCCAGATCATGGCCTGAAGGCGGCTTTCGTAGAACTCGTCCAGCCCCTGGACAAGTTCGGTGACCTTGGCGGCATTGGCGGCGGCCAGGACCTCGATATGTTTGTTCAGGGCCTGGCGATTGGCTCGGTTGGCGTCGTTGTCGCCGAAGGCACGGGCTTCGGTCGTTCCCACCTCGCGGCCCAGCCGGACCAGTTCGGCCCGGAATTTGGCGAATTGGTCGGCTTGGTCGGCGGCGGGTTTGAACGCGGCCCGTTCGGCCTCGGGCACCATGGCCGACCATTGCGACATCAGGCGGCTGATTTCCGCGGTGTTCTTGAGAATGGCGGGGGCGTATTTCTCCGCCTCCTTGGCGTCCCGGCTCATATAGACGCCGCGCGAATCCATCACCACCGCATTGATCAGGCCGTTGACCTTCTCGCCGATCACCGCGCGCTGGGACGCCGATTCCATTTCCATCACATGCTGGTGATAGGTGGCCATGGAGCGGATTCCCACCAGGGCCATGGCGATCGCGGCCAGTCCGACCAGACCGACGGCAGCGAAGATCCTGAGCTTCAGCGATAAGTGCATAACCGACCCTCCCCCTGGGGAAATACCTACTCAGGGACAGATAAGTTTTCGCACTGCGGAATCTCAGGTCATAGAGATTATGACTTACGGTTAAGGGTGCTCGCCCTAGCTTATCGGCCGATGACCAGGGTTGCCCAACCGTCGATGACGATGCGGCGCTTCAATGTCAAACCCTGGCGTTCATGATTGGCCATGACCATGCGTTCCTGGCGTTCCAGCAGACCCGACAGGATGGCCAGCCCGCCCGGGGCCAGATGGGCGGCGAGATCGGGGGCGAAGCGGCACAGCGGCCGGGCCAGGATATTGGAGAAGATCAGATCATAGGGCTTTCCCCGGCCCACCACCGGATTGCGGTAGCCGTCGCTGACCACGGCGGTGACGAAGCGTCCCACGCCGTTATTGGCGGCATTGCCAGCCAGGACCTTGACCGCCGAGGGATCGATATCGGTGCAGACCACCATGGTGGCCCAGACCTTGGCCGCCGCGATGCCGAGAATCCCTGAGCCGGAGCCCAGATCCAGCACGGCCCGCCGCCGGTGCTGCTTGGCCAGGGAATCGAGCGCCAGCAGACAGCCGCGCGTGGTGGCGTGTTCGCCCGAGCCGAAGGCGGTGCCAGCGTCGATCTCGATGCCGATGGAGCCCACCGGCGGCTTGCCCTCCCAGTGGGAGCCGTGCACGAAAAAGCGACCGGCGCTGATGGGCGGGAAGTCGCGCAGATTCTCCAGCACCCAATCCACATTGGGCAGCATCTCGACGCCCAGCGGCGGCACGTCGATGCCGTTGGCGGCGGCCACCGCTGACAGGGCCGAGACGATGGCGGTGCGGTCAGGTGGCGTGCGGGAAAAGCCTTCCAGGAACCAGTCGCACTCGCCGTCCGAGATGCCCGAACGGTCTTCCATGAACATGGTCACCGCCTCGGCATGGCGTTCGAACACCTCCTCGAACACCGGGAGGGTCTCCATGGAGACGGTGAGGCGCAGACGCCAGATGTCGGGGAAGACGGGGGGCATGTCGGTTCTCGCGGCTATCGTTGACCACTAGTTTCTCCTTACATTCCCGCTTTTGCGGGAATGAAGGATGTAAAGGATGTAAAAGTATGTGGGGTGTTAGACCGCCGAAACGAAACTGTCGAGCACCTTCTTGATGCCCGCCTTGTCGAAGGCGATTTCCAGCTTGTTGCCGTCCAGGGCGATCACGGTGCCGTTTCCGAACTTGTCGTGGAAGACCCGCTGGCCGGTCTTGAAGGTGCTTGAACTTTCGCGTGGCTTGGCCTGGCCCCAACTGGTGGGGGCGGCGGCCTGCCGGGGTTGGCCGAAGCGGGCGCGGCTCCAGGCGGGATCATTCCAGGCGGCCCGCGATTCCTCCAGGCCCGACCCGTGCAGGCCGCGCTCGCCCGAACGCTCCACATGGGAATCGGGCAGTTCGTCCACGAAGCGGGACGGCAGTTGCGACTTCCACTGGTTATAGATGCGGCGATTGGCGGCGAAGGAGACCAGGACCCGCTTTCGCGCCCGCGTCAGGCCCACATAGGCCAGCCGCCGTTCCTCCTCCAGCCCCTTGGTGCCGGATTCGGCCAGGGCGCGGGAATGGGGGAAGACCTCCTCTTCCCAGCCGGGGAGAAACACCGAGTCGAATTCCAACCCCTTGGCGCCGTGCAGCGTCATGATCACCACGCTGTCGGCTTCGGCGCGGGAATCGTTTTCCATGACCAGGGCCACATGTTCCAGGAAGGAGGCCAGGGAATCGTATTCCTCCAGCGCCGCCACCAGTTCCTTCAGGTTTTCCACCCGGCCAGGGGCATCGGGTGATTTGTCCGCCTTCCACATCTCCACATAGCCGGATTCGTCAAGAATGGTGGCGGCCAGTTCCGCGTGGGGCATGGAATCGAGCAGCGATCGCCAGCGGTCCAGATCCTCGATGAACTTGGCCAGGGCCTGACGCGGCTTCGGCTTAAGTTCGTCTGTGCCGGTCAGGCGGCGGGCGGCCTCCAGTAGCGGCACCTGCTCGGCGCGGGCCGCCATGTGGATGGTCTGAATGGCAGCCTCGCCCAGGCCGCGCTTGGGCGTATTGACGATGCGCTCGAAGGCCAGCCCATCGGCGGCCGACACCACAAGGCGCAAATAAGCCATGGCGTCCCTGATCTCCAGGCGCTCGTAGAAGCGCGGGCCGCCGATGACGCGGTAGGCAATGCCGGTGGTGATCAGGCGTTCTTCGAATTCGCGGGTCTGGAATCCGGCGCGCACCAAGATGGCCATGGAGGAAAGTTTCTCGCCCCGCCGCTGCAGCGTCTCGATCTCTTCCACCACCATGCGGGCCTCGGCCACGCCGTCCCACACCGCCTTGGTGCGGATCTTCTCGATGGACTCGGGCTCGTGGGGGATGCCGGGGCGCAGCGTTTTGCCCAGTCTTCCCTCGTTGTTGGCGATCAGCGCCGAGGCCGCCGCCAGGATATGGGGCGTCGAGCGGTAATTGCTTTCCAGGCGCACCACGCGGGCGCCGGGGAAGTCCTTCTCGAAGCGCAGGATGTTGCCCACTTCGGCCCCGCGCCAGGAATAGATGGACTGGTCGTCATCGCCGACGCAGCAGATGTTGCGATGCGTCTGGGCTAGCAGGCGCAGCCACAGATACTGGGCCACATTGGTGTCCTGGTACTCGTCCACCAGAAGATAGCGAAAGCGCCCCTGCCAGCGGGCCAGAGCCTCTGCATCACTCAGGAACACGGTCAGCACATGCAGCAGAAGATCGCCGAAATCGCAGGCGTTGAGCGACTTCAGCCGCTCCTGATAGGCGCGGTACAGCGCCTTGGCCTGACCCTCGGCGCCGCCATCGGCCGCCGCCTTCTCGGGCGTCACGGCGCGGTCCTTCCAGCGCTGGATGGTGGCCATCAGCCCTTGGGGCGGGGTGGCCTTGGGGTCCACATGGGCCTCGGCCATTACCTGCTTTAGGACCCGCATCTGGTCGTCGGCATCAAGCACGGTGAAATCGCCCGACAGCCCCACCGCCTCGGCATGGGAGCGCAGGATGCGAAGGCACAAGGAATGGAAGGTGCCCAGCCAGATACCGTCCGAGACCGGGCCGACCAGTTGCGCCACCCGCTCCTTCATCTCGCGCGCCGCGCGGTTGGTGAAGGTCACCGCCAGGCATTGCCAGGGCTGGGCCAGATTGGAGGCCAGGATATGGGCAAGGCGCGAGGTCAGCACCTTGGTCTTGCCGGTGCCCGCGCCCGACAGCACCAGAACCGGACCCTCGGTGGTGGTCACCGCCTGAAACTGTTCGGGATTGAGGCCTTTCAGCCAAGGGGCGTCCGGCGGGACGGGCCGGGGCCCAGAGGCGCGGGGCGGGGGCGGGGAGGCGGGGGCCTCATCGTCGAGGGCGAAGGGATCGGACATGGGCGGATATTGGCGGAACCCTCTCGCCGGTGCAATGTGTGTCCCCGCTATTCCTGCAATGCGGCTGTGTGAGGCGGTTCATTGAAGCAATCGCCGCCAAGGCCCAGACTCTTGTTCATAGGAGCGCGTTCCACCCGAGACAGGGAGGTCCGCCATGCGCAAACGCCTTCTCATCGCCGCCACCCTCGCCCTGACGGCCATATCCCTTCCCGCCTGGGGTGGCGACTGGGCTTTTCCGGCAGCAAAGCAACCCGGCTGGTCCGCCAACACCACCGTGGCTCTCAAGATGGGCGTCATGGTTCCCGATGCGGCAGTGGGCAGCGGCCTGGCCGGTGGCTTCGAACTGGCCTTGGACGATCCACTGTTGCAACTGCCCTATGGCAAGATCCGCGATCAGTTCAGTTATAACCGCTTCGACCATGGCGGGCTGATGCTCCAGACCCTGGAGTTCAATCCCCACTACATGATCCCCGTCATCGACAATCTATGGGTCGGCGCAGGGCCCGGTGTGGGCTGGGTCTTCACCGATTCCAATTCCGGTCCCAGCCCCGACATGGCAACCCTCCAACTGGGCGCCAGCGCCTATTACACGGCGGGCCAACTGATGCTCGGTCTGGAAAGCCGCTATCAATGGACCGGCGACGAGCGGGTCGGCAATGCGTCCAGCGCCGATAACTGGCTGACCATGCTGAAGATCGGCTATGCATATTAGTCCCTTCCGCGTTTCCCTCAGGGGCATGGTATATATCCTCGGATATGCCAGTGCTCCGGGGGGAGGATGTTCCGATGCTTGAACTGACCGACGACCTGCGGATCGGCCATCCGGTGATCGACGCCGATCACCAGCGCCTGATCGAGATCATCAACGAGTTTCTTGAACACTCGAATGAGGTGAATCCGCAGATTCTGCACGAGACGCTGAAGTCCTTGCTGGCCTATGGCCGCGAGCATTTCGCGCGCGAGGAGGGTATCCAGCGCCAGTGTCTCTATCCCTATCAGCAGGGGCATTCGAACGAGCATAAATCCCTGCTTGATCAGGTGCGCGAGATCGCCAGGGCCTATTTCGTCGCCAAGACCAAGCCCCTGAACGCCACCTCGGTGCAAGACGTCAACGAACTGCTCAAGGCCTGGCTGATCGGCCACGTCAAAAAATTCGACACCAGCATGCGCGACTGGGTGGCGCCCTCCTTGGATATGGACGCCCCGCGGATCAAACTGGCCTCGCCCGATCTGGCGGCTCTGATCATCAGCCCCAACGAGCGGAGCCGTGCGCGGCTGGCCGATCTTCTGAGCGAACTGGGAGCGTCAAAGGTTTTGCAGGCCGAGGACAGCATCACGGGGCTGGGCATGGCCTTCGGGGACCCGGTACCAGATTTCATTTTCTGCGATCTGGAAACCGAGCCCCTGGACGGCGGCGCCTTCGCCGGGGCGCTGCGCGGCAGCAACAAGGCCTATATCACGCGGATACCGCTATTGCTGCTCCATGATGCCGAGGATGCTGAGGCCATTCAGAACGCCATGGCGGCGGGAGCCAGCGGCGTCTACCCAAAATCCTTCAATCCGACGAATCTGGGGCGGTTGCTCAATCAACTGCTCTTGCGCTGACCCTGGCGGGAAAAATCAGCGGGTGGGGCATTAGCGGGAACGGCTGACGGCGGCCATGGCCTCCGGTGAGACGGTCGAGGCGGGAGAAGCGCTGCGCCGATATCCCTGACACGCGACGCAGGACAGGGCCCATAGCGGGCGACCAGAAAAAGGTGAGCCCGTATCGTGGCATTGGCCGTCGCGGTAATGGCTGCAGGCGCCGCAGGTTCCAGGAATAATCATCGTCGCATTCTTTCAGCTTATGCCCATCGCCAGGCAAGCTATGCCAAAAGAATGTATGAAATTTACGCTGCATTTGAATGTGTCAAAAACGGAAATGGGGCCGGGCGACGAATTGCGAAGGCCTTGGCTTAGTCGCCGAACACGTCCCTGAAGCTGGCCATCAGGGCGCAATCCACGTCTTCCAGGGTGGGGGTGAGCCCCAGATCCCACAGCGAGGTGACACCGTGTTCGCGGATGCCGCAGGGCACGATGCCTTCGAAATGGGAGAGGTCGGGATCGACGTTGAGCGCGATTCCGTGGAAGGTCACCCAATGGCGCACCCGCACGCCGATGGCGGCGATCTTATCCTCGCGTCCCGCTCCCCTGTCCACCCAGATGCCGACCCGGCCCGTGCGCCGCTCGCCCTTGACCACGAAGCGCGCCAGGGTGCGGATCAGCCATTCCTCCAGATTGCAGACATAGGCCCGCACATCGGCGCCGCGTTTCTTGAGATCCAGCAGCACATAGGCCACCCGCTGGCCAGGGCCGTGATAGGTGTACTGGCCGCCGCGCCCCGATTCGTAGACGGGAAAGCGCTCGGGATCCACCAGATCCCTTGGGTCGGCGCTGGTGCCCGCCGTGTAGAGCGGCGGATGCTCCAGCAGCCAGACCAACTCAGGCGCCGTACCGGCCCGGATGGCGGCGACGCGTTCCTCCATGGCGGCCACGGCCTCGTGATAATCCACAAAAGAATCGGAAATCCGCCACTCGACGGGAGAATTCATCTAGGACTCCGGGATGCGTGCTTGATTCGGCCGAAGTGATTTGGTATTCCCCTGTCTCCTCGTTGGCAAGCCCTTCGAGGCTACCGGAAGTACGCGGCCATGGCGGAACTGGTAGACGCGCAAGCTTGAGGTGCTTGTGGGGTAACTCCCGTGGAAGTTCGAGTCTTCTTGGCCGCACCATCTGAACCTATCAAGCCCGCCGGCGACCCCGGCGGGCTTGGTTGTTTTTGGACTTTTGCGCAATATTATGACTCGCTGCCTGGGCAGTGGTCATACCGCCATACCCTTGCATTTCCTGTGGTTTTCCGAAATTAGCCCCATCGGAGGCTTTGCCTGTCGCCTTCAAGCGAGTATGGTATCGCCCCGATCAAGCAATAACATTACGCCAGAGGTTGCCGTTCCATGAGCATGTCCGACGAGTTGCGCGACGCGGCGCTGGAATACCATCGCCTTCCCACCCCCGGTAAGATCAGCGTCACCCCCACCAAGCCGCTGGCCACCCAGCGCGACCTGGCGCTGGCCTATTCCCCCGGTGTGGCCGCCGCGTGCGAATTGATCGTCGCCGACGAGGACAGCGCCGCCGATGTGACGGCCAGGGGCAATCTGGTGGCCGTGGTGACCAACGGCACCGCCGTTCTGGGCCTCGGCCCCATCGGCCCTCTGGCCGCCAAGCCGGTGATGGAGGGCAAGGGCGTCCTGTTCAAGAAGTTCGCCGGTATCGACGTCTTCGACATGGAACTGGCCGAACTGGACCCGGACAAGCTGGTGGACATCATCGCCGCCATGGAACCCACTTTCGGCGCCATCAATCTGGAAGACATCAAGGCGCCCGAGTGTTTCGAGGTGGAGCGCAAGCTGCAAGAGCGGGTCAAGATTCCGGTCATGCATGACGACCAGCACGGCACCGCCATCGTGGTGGGCGCCGCCATGGTCAACGCGCTGCGCGTGGTGGGCAAGGATATCGGCGAGGTCAAGCTGGTGGCGTCGGGCGCCGGTGCTGCGGCTCTGGCCTGTCTCAACCTGCTGTGCAAGCTGGGCGTCAAGCGCGAGAACGTCTGGGTCACCGATATCAAGGGCGTGGTCTATGAGGGCCGCACCGAGTTGATGGACCAGTACAAGTCCATCTACTCCAAGAAGACCGACATGCGCACCCTGGCCGAGGTCATCGAGGGCGCCGACATCTTCCTAGGGTTGTCCGCGCCGCGCGTCCTGACCGGCGAGATGGTCGACAAGATGGCGCAAAAGCCCATCGTCTTCGCGCTCGCCAATCCCACCCCGGAAATCCTGCCCGACGAAGTCAAGGCGGTGCGCCCCGATGCCATCATCGCCACGGGCCGCTCGGACTATCCCAATCAGGTCAATAACGTCCTGGTCTTCCCCTATATCTTCCGCGGCGCGCTGGACGTGGGCGCCACCCAGATCAATGACGAGATGAAGCTGGCCTGCGTCTATGCCCTGGCCAATCTCGCCATGGCCGAGTCGGATGAGCGGGTGCGCGCCGCCTATGGCACCGCGCCGCTGACCTTCGGCCCGGAATACCTGATCCCCAAGCCCTTCGATTCCCGCCTGATCATCAAGATCGCTCCCGCCGTGGCCAAGGCGGCCATGGAATCGGGCGTGGCGCGCCGTCCCATCATCGATTTCGATGTCTATATGGACCGGCTGAACCAGTTCGTCTTCCGCTCCGGCCTGGTGATGAAGCCGGTCTTCGACCGCGCCCGCCAGGACATGCGCCGCATCGTCTATACCGAGGGCGAAGGCCGCCGCGTCCTGCACGCCGTGCAGACCGTGGTGGATGAAGGCCTGGCCCATCCCATCCTCATCGGGCGGCGCGAAGTGGTGGAAAAGCGCATCTTGGATCTGGACCTGCGCA
Source organism: Paramagnetospirillum magnetotacticum MS-1 (assembly GCF_000829825.1). NCBI lineage: Bacteria > Pseudomonadati > Pseudomonadota > Alphaproteobacteria > Rhodospirillales > Magnetospirillaceae > Paramagnetospirillum > Paramagnetospirillum magnetotacticum. The sequence goes on from NZ_JXSL01000025.1 coordinate 46,221, forward strand.
TCCGCATCGGTCAGGACTTCGACCTGTGCGACCCGGAAGACGATCCCCGCTTCAACGAGTACTGGCGTCTCTACCACTCCATCATGGAGCGCCATGGCGTCAGCCCGGAATACGCGCGGACCGTGGTGCGTACCCGCAATACGGTGATCGGCACCTTGATGCTGAAGCGCAAGGAAGCCGACGCCATGATCTGCGGCACCATCGGCCGCTACGACAAGCATCTATCGCACATCCTCAACGTCATCGGCACCCGTGACGGCGTCAAGGTTCCGGCGGCCATGAACCTGTTGATCATGCCAGCTGGGACTTTCTTCATCTGCGACACCTATGTGACGCCGGAACCCACGCCCGAACAGGTCTGCGACATGACCTTGCTGGCCTCGGAGGAAGTGCGGCGCTTTGGCATCGAGCCCAAGGTGGCCTTCCTGTCCCATGCCAATTTCGGCAACCGCTCCTCGGCTTCCGCCGCGCGTCAGCGCGAAGCCCTGGCCCTGCTGCGCGAAAAGGCTCCCTATCTGGAGGCCGAGGGCGAAATGCACGGCGATGCGGCGCTTTCGGAAGAAATCCGCACCCGCATCTTCCCCAATTCCAAGCTGAAGGGCGCGGCCAATCTGCTGGTCATGCCGACGCTGGACGCCGCCAATATCTCGTTCAACCTGCTGAAGGTTGCGGGCGACGCCTTGTCGGTGGGGCCGATCCTGATGGGCATCGCCCAACCGGCCCACATCCTCACGCCGTCCGCCACAGTGCGCAACATCGTCAACATCACCGCCCTGGCGGCGGTGGATGCCCAGATGCACGCGGGCAAGGGACGGTAGGCACCGCAAGATTCACAGCGAAGGCACGAAGGAAAAAGAAGAAGAGATTCTTCATTTCTCCTTCGTGTCTCTTCGAGCCTTCGTGACTTCGTGGTGAACCGACCGATCCACGCGCTACTTTGTCGGCGGTTTGGCCCTGACGCCGTGATGCATGGCGTTGATCTCGGCCAGCTCGGGATGGGCCGCCAGCACCGCCAGAACCGCCTGCGTGGGGACGATCTCCTCGGGCAAGCGCTCGAACAGGGCGGCCAGGAAGGCGTAATCCTCGGGGTAGTCCAGGGTCCAGCGGCAGTCCAGCGACAGGTCGGCGCCAATGCGCGCGATATTGCCGCGCTTCACATGGGACGCCTTGCGCATCCAGGGCGTCACATGCTCGCGCTCGAAGGGCTCGGTGGCCGTGCGGTCCGCCTCCATCAGCAGGGCGCGGGTGAACACCTCGGCATCCAGGCCATGGGGCCAGGAGGGCGGGGTGTTGTTGCAGCAGAAGTCCAGCCCCTCGGTCTTGAGCTTGGCCAGCATGTTCCCGCACAAATCCGGGTCGAGCAGGGGGCAATCGCTGGTTACCCGCATGACCACATCGGCCTCGGCCAGTTCCGCCGCCAGGGCGTAACGCTTCAGCACATCGGCGGACGGGCCGCGCGCCACCAGGGCGCCGCAGCGGATCGCCTCGGCGACCACGGGCGCTTCGTCTTCTCCTTCGGGAATGGCGCAGACCACCCGATCGATGCCGGGAATGGAGGCGCACCGGCGCAGGCACTGGGCCAGGGCGCTCATGCCCCCCAGAGGCATCAGGATCTTGCCCGGTAACCGGGTCGAGCCCATGCGGGCCTGGACGATGACCGCCGCCGTCACAGCCCCAGGACCTCGCCCAAGCCCTCCACCACCCGGTCCACATCGGCTTCGGTCATGGCCGCCGACAGGGGCAGGGACAGGCAGCGGCGGTAGTATTCCTCCGCGCCGGGCAGGCTGATCTCGCCCAGCAGCTTGCGGTAATAGGGCAGCTTGTGCATGGGGATGTAGTTCACCTGGGTGCCGATGCCCTTGGCCCTGAGCGCGTTCATCACCTGGGCCCGTGTCGTGCCGCAGGCGGCATAGTCGATCAGCGCCACCGACAGATGCCAGACCGCGTCACCGCCCGACAGCGTGATGGGTGTCACCTTAGGGGCCAGCGGCGCCAGCTTTTCGCGGTAATGGCGCACCAGTGCGCGCCGCGCCTCGGCGAAGCGGGGCAGCTTGGCCAGTTGGCTGGTTCCCAAGGCGCACTGGATGTCGCAGGCCCGGTAGTTGAAGCCCAGGTCCTGCATCTCGTAATACCAGGGATTGGGCGCGCCCTCGGCGTCGAAGCCTCCCGCCTCATCTTCGAAGACCGAAGAGTCCCGCGTGATGCCGTGGCTGCGATAGAGGCGCAGGCGGGTGGCCAGGGCGTCGTCATTGGTGGTGATGGCGCCGCCTTCCCCCATGGCGATGGTCTTGGCGGGGTGGAAGGAGAAGACGTTCATCTCGCCATGGCGGCAATCGCCGACGACCGTGCCGTCGGCGGCGACGGTGCCGAGCGCGTGACAGCAATCCTCGATGATCGCCAGACCATGACGGCGGGCCACGGCGGAAAGGCCCGGCATGTCCGCCGACTGGCCGTTGAGGTGGACGGGAAGCACGGCCTTGAACCGCTTGCCAGGATGGGCCGCCATGGCGGCTTCCAGGTCCTCGACCCGCATCAGGCCGTTATTGGGGTCCACATCGGTCAGCACCACTTCGGCGCCCACATAGCGGGCGCAATTGCCCGTGGCGGCGAAGGTCTGGGCGGGCACCAGCACCGCATCGCCGGGACCGATGCCTAACGCCAGCACCGCCAGATGCAGAGCGGCGGTGCCATTGGCGCAGACCACGGCGTGCTTGGCTCCCACCGTGCGGGCCAAGGCATCCTCGAAGGCGGCGACCGAAGGCCCGGTGGTCAGAATTTCGCCGCGCATGACGGCGGCCACGGCGGCGATGTCGTCCTCATCCACCACATGGCGGCAATAGGGGAGGAACGGTTCCTGGGTCACAGTTCCAGCCCCGACAGCATGGAATGCAGGCGCGGCCCGTCCATCCAGTCGGTGTTGTTGTCCGAGCCATAGCGGAAGTCGTCGGGCACCACCTTGGCGCCCGCGTCGATCAGATGCTCGGTGGTCCAGAAGGCGAAGACCGGCTGGATGATATAGCGGTCGGGCAGCTCCACCGTGTTGCGGGCGTAATCCTCGGTGATCATCACTTCGTGGATCTTCTCGCCGGGGCGAATGCCGATGATCTTGTGCGGCAGGCCCGGCCCCATGGCCTCGGCCAGATCGGTCATGCGCATGGAGGGGATCTTGGGGATATAGGTCTCGCCGCCCTGCATCTTGTCCAGGCACGACAGCACGAAATCGACGCCCTGTTCCAGGGTGATCCAGAACCGGGTCATGCGGGCATCGGTGATGGGCAGTTCGGTGGCGCCATTCTGGATCAGCTTGTGGAAGAACGGCACGACGGAACCGCGCGAGCCCACCACATTGCCATAGCGCACCACGGCGAACTTGGAGCCCACCGAGCCCGACAGATTATTGGCGGCGACGAAGATCTTGTCCGAGGCCAGTTTGGTGGCGCCGTAAAGATTGATGGGGCTCATGGCCTTGTCGGTGGACAGCGCGATGACATGGCCGACCTTGTTGGCCAGCGCCGCCTGCACCACGTTCTCGGCGCCCAGGATATTGGTGCGCACGAATTCGAAGGGGTTGTACTCGGCGGCCGGAACCTGCTTCAGCGCGGCGGCATGGACCACCACGTCCACTTCGCGCATGGCCATCTGCAGCCGCTCGCGGTCGCGCACATCGCCCAGGAAGTAACGCAGGCAGCGATGCTGGGCCGGGTCGAAGGTCTGGGCCATCTCGAACTGCTTGAGTTCATCGCGCGAAAAGATGATCAGGCGATGCGGGTTGTAACGTTCCAGCACCGTTTTCACGAACTTCTTGCCGAACGAGCCGGTGCCGCCGGTGACCAGGATGGACTTGCCCTCGAGATCGAGGTTGATGTCGTAGTACTTGGATGCGGTCAAGGCATCACTCCTTCGGCGAGGATGGGGTTTGGGCGGATCATGGCATGCGTCCCCCAACTCCACAAGAAGGGGCAAGCCGAAAGTATCCGACCCCGTCCTCGTCTCCTTGATGGGCGAAGCCGCAGCGCTGGAAGATCCGCCAACTGGCGGGGTTGCTGCGTTTGACCCAGGCGACCAGCGTTGGACGGCCTTGGCCAGGAAAGGCCGCCGCGATGGCGCCCGCCAGGACACAAGCCGCCAGACCGCGCCCGCGCGCTGCCGGGTTGAGGTTGATGCTGACCTCCCACTCGCCCTCGTCGTCGCGGTCGAAGCGCACCATGCCCAGCTTTTCCCCCGCCTGCTCGGCCATCAGCAAGATGTAGTCCGGGCTGGCCAGGACGCGGGCGATCCAGGCGAAGTGATCGGCCGGGGCCACCCCCTTGCCGGTCAGGGAACTGGCGATGGTGTCCGGATCGTTGCGCCAGACCAGCAGATCCGGCGCGTCCTCGCCCACCGCCTTGCGGAACTCCATTTGCCCTGTCCTCCTGCCCGCCTATACTGAGGGCAACGAGTCTAGCCAGTTTCCCGGTCATGGTCACGCCCACCATCTGTTTTCGCGCCGACGCCAGTGCCGCCATGGGCACCGGCCATGTCATGCGCTGCCTTACCCTGGCCGACGAATTGGCGCGGCGTGGGGGGCGGTGCCTGTTCGTGTCCACGCCGGAAACGGCGGAAATGGTGCCGTCGCTGCCCTATGAGGTGGTGACGCCCGAGCAATTGCCCTTCGGCTCCGCCCTGGTGGTGATCGACCATTACGGCATCGGCGCGGGGGAAGAAGCCCGCATCCGAAGCATGAGCCGGGCGGTGATGGTCATCGACGACCTGCCCACCCGGCGCCATCACTCGGACCTGCTCCTTGACCAGACCTTCGGGCGGCGGCCGGAGGAGTACCGGGATCTGGTGCCCCACAACTCCGTCGTTCTGGCTGGCTCCGACTATGCTCTGCTGCGGCCGCAATTCGCCGCCGCCCGCTCCAAGTCCCTGGCGCGGCGCGACGGAAGCCTTCGCCGCCTGCTGGTCAGCCTGGGCGGGACCGATCCCGACAATATCACTGGCCGGGTACTCGACGCGGTTGCCGGGTCGGGTCTTGCCGTCGATGTGGTGATGGGGGCCAAGGCGCCCCATCTCGATGCGGTCAAGGCCCAGGCCGCCGCCATGGCTGAGGTCACGGTTCATGTGGGCGTGTCCGACATGGCCGGGCTGATGGTTGGGGCCGATCTGGCCATCGGCGCGGCGGGCACGTCTACCTGGGAGCGCTGCTGTCTGGGACTGCCCACCCTGATGCTGGTCATCGCCGAGAATCAGCGCGACGTGGCCCGGCTGGTGGGGCTAAGTGGCGCCGCCCGCCTGATCACCGTGGACGATCTGCCCGCCGCGCTGACCGTTCCTTCCACCGAGCTTCGCGCCCTGTCCGCCGCCGCCGCCAAGATCTGCGACGGGCTGGGTGCCGCCCGGACCGTTGACGCCATCCGACGCCTGCCGTTCCTGAAAGGCCTTGCCCCATGACCGAGATCGCCATTGCCGGACGGCCCGTCGGCCCCGACCATCCGCCCTTCATCATCGCCGAGATGTCCGCCAATCATAACGGCGATCTGGGCCGCGCCCTGGCGCTGCTGGAAGCGGCGGCCAAGGCCGGGGCCGATGCGGTCAAGCTGCAGACCCTAAAGCCCGATGCCATCACCATCGATTGCGACAAGCCCGACTTCGTCATCGAGGGCGGCCCCTGGGGGGGGCGCAAGCTCTTCGACCTCTATGCCGAGGCTCAGACGCCGTGGGAATGGCATTCCAAGCTGTTCCAGCGGGGCAAGGAGCTGGGGCTCATCGTCTTTTCCTCGCCCTTCGACATGGCGGCGGTGGACTTCCTGGCCGGTCTTGATGCCCCCGCCTTCAAGATCGCCAGTTTCGAGATGGCCGATCCCGGACTGGTCGCCCATGCCGCGGCCAAGGGCAAGCCCATCATCGTCTCCACCGGTATGGCGGGCCTCGGCGACATCGCCGCCACGGTGGAGACGGTGCGCCGCGCGGGCAATGACCAGTTGGTGCTGCTCCACTGCATCAGCTCTTACCCCGCGCCCACCGAGGACGCCAATCTCGCCACCATTCCCCATATGGCCCAGGCCTTCGGCGTGCCGGTGGGTCTGTCGGACCATACCCAGGGCACGGCGGTGGCGGTGGCGGCGGTGGCGCTGGGCGCCTGCGTCATCGAGAAGCACTTCACGCTGCGCCGTGCCGATGGCGGCCTTGATTCCCATTTCTCGTTAGAGCCCGAGGAACTGGTCCAGCTGGTCCGGGACTGCCGCGCCGCCTGGACGGCGCGCGGGCGCATCTCCTACGCCCTGGCCGAGTGCGAGCAGGGCTCCAAGGGCTTCCGCCGCTCGCTTTATGTGGTGGAGGATCTGCACCCCGGCGAAACCATCACCGAGGACAAGGTGCGCTCCATCCGCCCCGGTTACGGGCTGGAACCCAAATTCCTGCCCGAGATCCTGGGTCGCAAGGCGCGCAAGGCCGTGCCGCGCGGCACCGCCTTTGACTGGTCCATGATCGAGTGACGTCACTGGCGGGCTATCGCCCGCGCCCATTTGGGGCTATGCCCCAAACCCCCTTTATATTCATAAATCAAAGGGAGGTCTGGCGGCATCGCCTCCAACCGGGGCCGGGGCGGGAGCCCCGCTTTCTTTAGGATGTCGTCAGAACGATTTTTCCCGTGGCGGCGCGGCCTTTCAGGAGGCCGATGGCGTCGACCGCCTGGGACAGGTCCATGACCTTGGAGACATGGGGGCTGAGTTTCCCCGCCGCCCACCAGTCCAGACATTCCAGCATGGAGTCGCGCACCATCTGCGGCGCGATCTTGCGGTAGGCGCCCCAGTAATAGCCGATCACCGTGACATTCTTGACCAGGAGGATATTGGCGGGAATCTGCTGCACCGTGCCGCCCGCGAAGCCGATGATCAGGATGCGGCCATCGGCGGCGATGGAGCGCAAGGAGGCGTCGAAGACCTGCCCGCCCACGGGATCATAGACCACATCGGCGCCCTTACCGTCGGTCAGGGCCTTGACGCGCTCGCGGATATCCTCGGATTTGTAGTCGATGCCGAAATGGGCGCCGTGCTCCAGGGCCACCTTGACCTTGTCCGGTCCACCAGCGGTGCCGATGATTGTGGCGCCCAGGGCGCGGCCCACCTCGACGGCGGTGAGGCCCACGCCGCCCGCCGCGCCGTGCACCACCAAGGTCTCGCCCGCCCGCAGACCAGCCTTGGCCTTGAGCCCCAGATGGGAGGTGCCATAGGCCACCGGGAAGCCCGCGGCGGTGACGAAGTCGAGGGAATCGGGCAGGACATAGACATCGGTCTGATCGCAGACCGCCTCTTCGGCGAAAGCGCCTCCCGTCACCGTGGCCATGACCCGGTCGCCGGGTTTGCAGGTGGTGACGCCCTCCGCCACCTCGATGACCTCGCCCGCCAGTTCCATGCCGGGCACGAAGGGCGGCTCCATCTTTTCCTGGTACTTGCCCCCGGTGATCAGGGAATCGGCGAAATTGACGCCCGCCGCCCGTACCTTGATACGGATTCCGCCAGGGATCATGGCGGGCGCGGGGAAGTCGGTGACGACCAGATCCTGGCCGAAAGCGGGGCAGATGACGGCTTTCATAGGAAACTCTCGGAAGGAATCAGACGGAGGGGCGGCCCGGAGCGTGCTTTTGCGCCGCCCACGCCCGTTTCAGCGTGGTGAACAGCACGATCTCGGTGATCTGGTCGCGCGTCATGCCGCCCGACAATTCGCCCTGGGCGAACTGGACCAGTTCCAAGGGCGCGGTATTGGAGGACAGCAGATTGGTCAGCAGTTCCTTGCGCACCAGCGGCGGATATTTCATCACCTCGCGCACCAGCGAGACCTTGACCATCAGCGGGATATTGGGGCTGGTGAACAGCCGATCGACGCACAGCGCGTAGATGCCGAAATCCAGTTTGCCCGCCACCGAGCGGGTGAAGTCCAGGAACTCGTCCAGGAAGGCCGGTTCGGACATCTTCTTGTCGATCAGCAGCTTGATCACGTCGAGAAAGGCGCGATAGCGGGTGCGCGCCGGTCCCACATTGCCGCCCAGCTCGGCGGCCAGTTCGCGGATGCGGGCCTCGCGGAAACCCGCCGAGATCATGGCCTCGGCCGAGCCGCGCACGCCGGTATCGAAGGCGGTTTCCTCGATCAGCTGGAAGAGCTGCTCGTATTTCGGGCGGTGGCGGGCCGAGACCTTGGAGGCGGCCACCGACAGCGGCAGCATGGCGGCCAGCGCCACCTGGGAATCGCGCGCCACGATGGCGGCCATGGACAGGGCCGCCACATCGCCCACCGTGCCGTTCAACAGATCGTCGGTGATGACGAGCCGTTCGCCCGGCGCCAGGCTGAGATTGGTGTTGAGCGCCCCGCATTCCATGAAATGCGTCGCCAGATCCGATGGTCTGGCGGCAAGGGGATTGGCGACGGGGGCGTATGTAGTAGCCATGGTTGCATTCAGCCACAATACCCGCCGGGGGGCAAGAGTCTCGGGTCTTCACCGGCTTTTCCCCGGCGCGCCGAAGTGCTAGGATGCATTATCTGGTCTTTGGCGGAAATTTTGAAACCATGGTTGAGTCCACTCGCGGCTTTGGCTCGTCGGTCCTGAACACCGCCCTTTCCGGGGTGTTCGGTCGTGACCAGCGTGCCTCCGTCGCCGCTGGCGGCGGTGAGGCGGTGACCGCCATTCAGGGTGCCACTCCCGCCGGTCCGCGTGGCCGACGCATGTTGTCGCCCAACACTTCGGTAGACAGCCTGGACCGCAACGCGCCGCGCGGCACCTATCTCGACATTCTGGCCTGATGAAGCCCTCCGGGCCGAATCTGCGTGCCATTCCCGATGGCGACGACCGCGAACGGCTGTTCTGCGGCGATTGCGGCTTCATCCTTTACGAAAATCCCAAGATCATCGTCGGCGCGGTCTGCACCTGGGGCGAGAAGTACCTGATGGTGAAGCGGGCCATCGAGCCGCGCCTGGGGACCTGGACCATGCCCATCGGCTATATGGAACTGGGCGAGACGGCGGATCAGGGCGCGCTCCGCGAAGTATGGGAGGAGGCCCGCGCCGTGGCCGAGGTGGACGGGCTGCTGGCGGTGTTCTCCTTTCCCCAGATCAGCCAGGTCCACATGATCTACCGCGCCCGCATGACGGGCCCCGATTTCGCCGCCGGGCCGGAAAGCCTGGAAGCGGGCCTGTTCACCTGGGACGAGATCCCCTGGGACCATCTCGCCTATCCCAATGTGCGAATGGCCCTGGAATATGAGCGCCAGGTCAAGGGCCAAACCGGCTTCGCGCCCATCGGGTTGTAACCGGACCCGTTCTCTTTCGTCATCCCGGCCTTGAGCCGGGATCCAGGAGTCGCCCCCTCCTGGATCCCGGATAGCGCTATCGCGCTTCCGGGATGACGAAAAAGGGCGATGACTACAACCCTCTTGCCTCGGCCTCCGCCTCGTCATGGGCCGCCACGTCGCCCGCCCGGCCGAACAGTTTGGCGGCGGCGTGCATGGATTTGCGCGCCTGATCGTGCAGCCCCTCATCGGCCAGGATGCGGGCCATCAGCCTTGTCGCCTTGGCCTCGCCCAGCAGGTCGCCCGCCTGACGCAGCAGGATCAGGGCCTGGTCGCACTCGGCCCGCGCCTTGTCCAGATGGCCGAGGTTCCGTTGCACGGCGGCCATGGATTTGAGGGTTCCCGCCTCGCCCAGAGTGTCGGCGGCGTGCCGGTAGCAGGCCAGGGCTTCGCGGTAGCGGTCCAGGGCCTTGTCCTGGGCGCCCGCATCTCGCTCCATATGGCCCAGGGCGCGGTGCACATGGCCCAAACCGGAAGGATCTGCCGCCGATTCATAAAGGTCCAGGGCCGACTGATAGAAGGAGCGGGCCCCCGCCCCATCACCCTCGCGCTGGGCCAGATGGGCCAGGCGGACCAGGATCGATCCCTGTTCGCGCTGGTCGCCGCCCTGGGCATAAAGTTGGCGGGCCTCCACATAGGCCTGGCGGGCTCCGTTGCCGTGGCCGGTTTCCGCTTCGATATCGCCCATGCGGGTCAGCGCGTCGGCCTCGCCCCGCCCGTCGCCGGTCTCGTGATAGAGCAGGCGGGCCCTGAGACAGCACTCCCTTGCCCGCTGTTTCTCACCCGAAAGCCACAGGGTTTCGGCCTCGTCGAGAACACGGTCGGCTTCGCTTCGGGTCATGGAAGTCCCCTTTTCGAAATTTGCGACACAAACAGCCTAAACTTCTATCGGAGCGCTACCAAATATTCCTTTGATGTAAGCGCGGGGGGGAATAAAAATCAGGTATGAGGTTGGCCCTTATCCTTGCTTTTGTCGTCCTGGTCGGCCCGCAGGCCGTGATTGCCGCCGACTGCACCCAGCCAGCGGCCCCCGGGGTGGATTGGCAGCGCTGTTACATGGACGGCCGCGATTTCACGCGGCACGACCTGAGCGGGGCGCGGCTGCGTGAAACCAGCTTCCAGCGGGCCAAGCTGGAAGGGGCTGTGTTGGTGAAGGCCGACGGCTATCGCGTGCGGTTTGTCAGCGCCGTTCTGAACGGCGCCCGTCTCGATGACGGTCTGTTTAGCGACGCTGATTTCACCAAGGCCGATCTTGGCGGCGCGTCCCTGGTCCGGGCCGATCTTCGCCGCGCGCGGTTCTTTCATGCCTCGCTGCGCGGTGCCGATCTGACCGGCGCCAAGACCTTGGGGGCGGAATTGTTGAATGCCGATTTGTCCGGAGCCCGCTGGACGGACGGAAAGACCATTTGCGCCGAGGGCTCCCTCGGTCAATGCAATTGAGGTTCAGGTCACGATGAAGAGCCCGGATTCCCTTGATGTCGCCGCCCATTGCGCCCGTGCGGCGCTGGCCATGATGGAGCGGAACAAGGTCCCGCCCCATCCCGAGAATTACGCCATCTGGTATTCCTATGTGGCGGGGCGCAATCCCGATCTGACGGCGGCCATCGACGCGATTTTGAACGCGGGCAAGAAATTCACCCAGAAAATCAATGACGAGCTTTACGAGCGCTTTGCCGTCTTTCCCCAAGACACCGCCGAACTGCGCGAGGTGGGCCAGCGGGTCGAGGAGGCGGTGGGGCGTGTGCTGGAATATCTCAGCAATGCCGGTCAGGGAACCGCCAATTACGGCGCCGCCCTGGAGGATTTCAGCGGCAAGCTGGCCAGTGGGCCTTCGGCTGGCGCGCTCAGCGAACTGATCTCGGGCATGCTGGCCGAGACCAAAGTGATGGCCGATCTGAACCGTCAGCTGGAACTGCGCCTGGAAAACTCCTCGGGCGAAGTGGCCCGGCTGCGCAATCAGTTGGACGATCTGAAGCGCGAGGCGTCCACCGACGCCCTGACCCAGCTGGCCAACCGCAAGCTGTTCGATCATTCCCTCAATCTGGCGGTGCTCGACGCCCAGGCCTCGGAAGCGCCTCTGTCGCTCCTGATGATCGACATCGACCATTTCAAGCAGTTCAACGACACCTATGGTCATCAACTGGGCGATCAGGTGCTCAAACTGGTGGCGCGGTCGCTGTCCGAAATCGCTCAGGCCAAGGATACCGCCGCCCGCTATGGCGGCGAGGAATTCGCCGTGATCCTGCCCGCCACGCCGTTGGAAAAGTCGATGGAAGTGGCCGAAGCCATCCGTAATCAGGTTTCCACCAAGCGGCTGACCAACCGCCGCACCGGCCAGGTCCTGGGTCAGGTGACCCTGTCCATCGGCGCCGCCCGGCTGAAAGATGCCGAGCCCGCCGATTCCCTGGTTCACCGTGCCGACGAGGCCATGTATCTGGCCAAGCGCGACGGCCGGAACCGGGTCAAGAACGAAATCGATCTGGAAAAGGCGGCCAGCGACGCCGGGAAATAGATGCGCCGCTGGACCCAAAGGGCCGTCCTCTGTATTACTGCTGGGGCACGCGGCCGGGTGGGGGCGCCGCGCTCACAGGTGAACTGTCCGAAATGATTCTGGAACGTCGCGTCATCGTCTTTCCCAGGGCCGATTTTCTCGATGCCATTCGCCGTTATGGCGAGCGGATCGGCAAGATGCTTCCCGATACGGCCCCGGATCTGCTCAGCTTCGACCCTGCCCAGGACATCGCGCTCACCATCCGTTTTCCGGCCGTGTTCGCGGGCGGTTCGGCCAAGGACTTCATCTTTTCGCGCGATGACGTGGGCCAGGCGCTCACCCTTTATTGCCGCGAGCGCAAGGTGCCGCTGCCCAAGAACTCGGCCAAGCAGATCGAGAAGTTCAAGGACGGCGCGGCGCTGACCATGCAGATCGGCGGCGCCGGTCTGCACATCATGGTCATCGACGACCAGGAAGTGATGCGCAACATCATCAAGAAGCTGCTGGGCAAGGCCAATCCCGCCCAGATCTCCGAGGCCAATGACGGTTTGACGGCGCTGGATATGCTGCGTTCGGGCGATGTGGACCCCGATGTCATCATCTGCGACCTGCATATGGAGAACATGGACGGCATCGAGTTCCTGCGGACTTTGCGGAACGAGAAGGGCAATCTCAACAGCCGCAAGCCCGTGCTGATCCTGACCGGCGACAAATCCGAACAGGCCCACGAGATCACCCGCCAGGTGGGGGCCTCCAAGGTGCTGACCAAGCCCATCGGCGCCGACGATCTCATCCGCCAGATCAATCTGGTGCGCGGCCATTTCGAGGCCGGGCGGCCTTAAGGCGTTTTTTCTGGAGGCGGCATGGGGATCTTCCGCTATTGCCGCCTGTCGTTGCGAAGCCTGCTGATCCTCATCGAGCAGTTCCCCGTCTTTTTGCGTCTGTCCTGGCTGTGCATGACGGTCAGCCTGCTGGGGGCGGCGGTGTCGTCGCGCCATGTCATGGCGGGCGGAATCACCGATCTTCTGGCGCGGGGCGTCTTCGTGGTGGCCTGGCTGCGTCTGGTGGGGCTGGGCGAGGTTCCGTCCAGCCGCCATTATTTCCGCCTCGGCCGCCGCGAGAGCTTCGGCGCCCTGGCCTGGGTGATGGCCGAGATATTCGTCACCTTTCCCGCCCAGGTGATCGCCGCATCCCTGGCCATCGCCACCGGCGTGCCCATCGCCGATTCGGTGATGGTGCTGGCGGGCCTGTCCAATCTGCTGTTGGGCGGGTTCTATCTGGTGCCCGCCGATGCGGCGCTGGAGCGCGCGGGCAAGTCCGGGGATCTGGGCTGGCGGGTTCCCGATCTGATGATCCGGGGCGGACTGGCCTTAGGGATGGCGGTGTTCATCTGCTGGCTGCCGCTCAATCTGTTGCAGGAGGGGGTGCGGCTGCTGCCCGAGATGGATCTGGCCGAGGGGCTCGCCTTGCGCGACGCCGCCATGGTGCCGGTGCGCTATTTGGGCATGGCGCTGACGGCGGGAACCCTGGCTCTGGCCTGGAACAGCCTGATGGCCGAGGAAACGGCGCAGGACTAGCCCGTAACCTATCTGGCCGCCCGCATATCGGCGATGCCTTCGCGGGCCAGGGCGTCGGCCCGTTCGTTTTCCGGGTGTCCGGCATGGCCCTTGACCCAGTGCCAGGACACTTTGTGCCGGGCGGCGGCCTCGTCCAGGGCTTTCCACAGATCGTCGTTCTTCACGGGCTTCTTATCGGCGGTCTTCCAGCCCCGCGCCTTCCAGCCGCGCAGCCATTCGGTCATGCCCTTCTTGACGTATTCGCTGTCGGTGTAAAGATCGATGGCGCAAGGCCGGGTCAGGGCGTTCAGGGCCGACAGCACCGCCATCATTTCCATGCGGTTGTTGGTGGTCTGGGGCTCGCCGCCCTTCAGTTCCTTCTCGATCCCCTTGAAGCGCAGAATGGCGCCCCAGCCGCCGGGACCGGGATTGCCGGAACAGGCGCCGTCGGTATAGATCTCGACGGTTTCGGGTTTAACGGCCGCTTCGCTCATTCGATACCGTACTGGCCGGGTCCGGTGACGCCCTGGTGAAAGCGAAGCTTGCGGTAATATTCCATGGGGTCCTTGCGCTTGACCATGGCGCCCGCGGGCGTGTTCAGCCAGTCATAGCTGCGCGTCAGCAAGAAGCGCATGGCCGCGCCGCGGGCCAGCAGCGGCAGGGCCTGCAACTCCTCATCCGACAGGGGGCGCACCTTGCGATAGCCGTTGAGCATCAGGCGCGCCTTGGTGGCGTTGAAGGCGCCGTCGTCCTCGAAGCACCAGGCGTTGAGGCAGATGGCAATGTCATAGGCCAGGATGTCGGTGCAGGCGAAGTAGAAATCGATGATTCCCGACAGCCTGTCTCCGATGAAAAAGACATTGTCGGGGAACAGGTCGGCATGGATCAGCCCCACCGGTAGAGTCTTGGGCCAATGGGATTCCAGATAGGCCAGTTCGTCCTCGATCATCTCTTCCAGGTCGGATTTGATCTCGGCGGCGCGCGGCCGGATGGCGTCGAACAACGGCCGCCAGCCCGCGACCGACAGATTATTGGCTCGGGTCAGGGGGAAGTCGGCACCGGCCCGATGCATGCTGGCCATGGCGGGGCCCAGTTCGGCGCAGTGGCCAAGCGTAATGCGTCGGCTCCACATGCCTTTGAGGAAGCTGACGATGGCGGCCGGGCGGCCGCACAAATTGCGCAGCGCCTTGCCGTCGCGCCCCTTGATGGGGGTGGGGCAGGCCAGGCCTTGGGCCGCCAGATGCTCCATCAGACCCAGGAAGAACGGCAGTTCTTCGGGGTTAACCCGCTTTTCATAGAGGGTGAGGATGTAGTTTCCCTGCTCGGTCTGCAGCAGATAATTGGTGTTCTCCACCCCTTCGGCGATGCCCTTGCACGACACCACCTGGCCGATATCGTATTCGGCGGCGAAGTCTTCCAATTCGTCGTCGGATACCTCGGTGTAGACGGCCATGCTCTCTCGACTTCGTGCTGGGGGAGAATTGGGCGGAAAGTACGATGTTTCCGCCCAAGACGCCAGAGGGCAGAGCCTATTCCGACAGGGCCTGGGGCAGTTTGAAGGTCACGGTCTCGGTGGTGACGCGGATTTCCTCGATGGTGACGTCGAAGCGCTCGCGCGCGGCGGCCACCACTTCCTCCACCAGGATTTCAGGGGCCGAGGCCCCGGCGGTGATGCCGAGGCGATCGACACCGTCCAGCAGGCTCCAATCCACCTCGGCGGCGCGCTGGACCAGGACGGAACGGGCGCATCCGGCGCGTGCCGCCACTTCCACGAGACGCGACGAGTTGGAGGAATTGGGCGAGCCGATGACCATCAGGGCCTCGCATTTAGGGGCGATGGTCTTGACCGCGGCCTGGCGGTTGGTGGTGGCGTAGCAGATATCCTCGCGCTTGGGCCCGACGATTTCGGGGAAGCGACGCTGCAGCACCTCGGTCACGGCCGCCGCGTCATCCACCGACAGGGTGGTCTGGGTGATATAGGCCAGCATGGAGGCGTTCTTGGGCGCCACCTTCTCCGCCTCTTCGGGCGTTCCCACCAGCAAGACGGTGCCATCGGGCACCTGGCCGATGGTGCCGATGACCTCGGGGTGGCCGGCATGGCCGATCATGATGATCTGGCGACCCATGGCGTGGTGCAGTTCGGCTTCGCGGTGGACCTTGGTCACCAGGGGACATGTGGCGTCCAGCGAGGTCAGGCCCCGGCGGTCGGCCTCGGCCGGAACCGTCTTGGGCACGCCGTGGGCCGAAAACACCACGGCGGCCTCGTCGGGGACCTCGTCCAGTTCCTCGACGAAGACGGCTCCCTTTTGGGCCAGGGACTCCACCACGAAGCGGTTATGAACGATTTCGTGCCGGACATAGACCGGCGCACCGTATTTCTCCAGGGCCCGCTCGACGATGTGAATGGCACGGTCGACGCCAGCGCAGAAACCGCGCGGGCTGGCCAGCACCAGGGTCAAGGGCCTCTTGGTAACGCTTGTGCTCACAGTATCGCTCTCCGCAATGGCTTTGACATGGGGTTGGCGGCTTGTATCAGCGCCCCGGCTTCACTACAGTCAGGGGCACCTTTACCAGATCATGTGGCTCTTAAGGAAGTTTGGCATGAACACCCCTCGCATCGCCCGCCTGCTGCTTTTCGTTCTGGCGGCTCCCCTGCTGCTTTCGGGGTGTGATTCCTGGAGCCGCGTCAAGGGCAGGACGCCGCCGCCCTGCCCGCCGGTTTACATCATGTCCGACGCCGCCAAGATGATCAAATACCGGGCCGGGAGCGGGCGCGACCTGACCGACGTTGAGATGGAAGGCGAAGTCGTCGCTTTCAAGGGCGACTGCGTCTATGACGCCAAGGGCGGTGAGGTTACGCTGCAACTGGGCTTCGAACTGCGGCGCGGCCCGGCGGCTGCCAGCCGCACCCTGGACGTCACCTATTTCGTCGCCGTGCCCAAATTCTATCCGGCGCCCGAGGCCAAGGGGGTGTTCACCTTCCCGGTAACCTTCCCCGATACGGTGGACCGGATCCGTGTCACCGATGACGAAGTGGTCATGCGTCTGCCGGTCAGGACCAAGGAACTCATTGATAATTATGAGGTCTATATCGGGTTCCAACTGACCCCCGAAGAGATGGAGTCGAACCGGCGCACCAAGCGCTAGGGGGCGTCGACTCTTCGTTGACTCCCTCGCCGGGCTGACTAAGATGTGCCCGCACAGATGATCCCCGTGGGAGAGACCGGCCTGAAATTCAGGTTGGCGCCGAAGGAGCAACCGCCCCTGGAAACTCTCAGGCAAAAGGACCGCGGGGGGATGAAACTCTGGAAAGCGTGCCGCAGGACCGGCTAAGGTCGGGCGGCCCACCGACGATGAAAGCCGCCTTGGCCTCTCTTTTGGCCGTGCGGTGAATCTTTCAGGTTCCCAGACAGAGGGGGGCAAGCCGGGCAAGGCCACAGCCATGTCCGGAGCCCTTCACATCCCGCGCGGGTAATCCGCGTAAGGAGGAACCCGGTGACCCAGTCTGATACCCCCTTACTGACCGTTCCCTTGGATGCCCTGCATCGCGAGCTGGGGGCCAAGATGGTGCCCTTCGCCGGTTACGCCATGCCGGTGCAATATCCCGCGGGCGTGCTGGCCGAACATCTGCACACCCGTTCGGCGGCCGCGCTGTTCGACGTCTCCCATATGGGCCAGGCCGAGATCAAGGGAGCCCGCGCGGTCGAACTGCTGGAGAGCCTGGTGCCGGGCGATATCCGGGCTTTGGGCCTGGGCAAGACCCGCTACAGCGTCTTCACCAATGACCATGGCGGTATTCTCGACGATTTGATGATCAGCAAGCTGGCCGAGGATCATCTGTTCCTGGTGATCAATGCCGCATGCAAGCATGCCGACTTCGCCCATCTGAAGGCCCATCTGGAGGGCAAGGTCGAACTGCGGATGATCGAGGACCGCTCGCTGCTGGCGCTGCAAGGTCCCGGCGCGGCCGCCGCCATGGCCACGTTGTGCCCCGAGGCCGGGGCCATGACCTTCATGACCATCGCCGAGGTCACCGTGGCCGGCATCAAGTGTCTGGCCACCCGCTCGGGCTATACGGGCGAGGACGGCTGGGAGATTTCCGTGGCCAATGCGGATGCGGAAAAGCTGGCCCGCGCCATCCTGGCCGCGCCGGGCGTCATGCCCGCCGGTCTGGGCGCGCGCGACTCGCTTCGCCTGGAAGCGGGCTTGTGCCTCTACGGTTCGGATATCGACACCACCACCACGCCGGTTCAGGCCAATATCGCCTGGATCATGAGCAAGCGCCGCAGGGCCGAGGGCGGCTTTCCCGGTGCCGCCGTGATTCAGAAGCAACTGGCCGAGGGCGCGCCCACCTTACGCGTCGGCATCCAGCCCGACGGCAAGGCTCCGGCCCGCGCCCATACCGAGATCACCGACGAGGCGGGCAACCGCCTGGGTGAGATCTGCTCGGGCGGCTTCGGTCCGTCGGCGGGCGGCCCGGTGGCCATGGGCTATGTGCCCGCCGCCTTCGCGGGCATCGGGACCAAGTTGAAGCTGGTGGTGCGTGGCAAGGCCATGGACGCCCATGTGGCGGCCCTGCCATTCGTGCCGCATCGTTATTTCAAAGGCTGAGGGGATCTTTCCAAATGAGCAGCAAGCGTTTCACCAAGGATCATGAGTGGATCGAGGTCGAGGGCGATATCGGCACCGTCGGCATCAGCGACTATGCCCAGCACGCTTTGGGCGACGTTGTCTTCGTCGAGGTTCCCGATGCGGGCCGCGATTTGGCCAAGGGCGCCGAGGCCGCCGTGGTGGAATCGGTGAAGGCCGCGTCCGAGGTCTATTCCCCGGTGTCGGGCATCGTGACCGCTGGCAATCAGGCCATCGTCGACCAGCCCGGCCTGGTCAACGAGGCCGCCGAGAGCACCGCCTGGTTCTTCAAGCTGAAGCTGACCAATCCGGGCGAGGTCGGCGACCTGATGGATCAGGCCGCCTACGACGCGTATCTCAAGACCCTGGAATAGGCTTTTCCTCATGCGCTACCTGCCGCTGACCGAGTCCGACCGCCGCGCCATGCTCGACGTGATCGGGGCCAAAAGCGTGGATGATCTGTTCCGCGATGTGCCCCCATCCGCCCGGCTGGCCGGGCCGCTGCCCCTTCCCTCCCATCAGGGAGAGATGGAGGTGGAGCGCGCCTTCACCCGCATGGCCGGCAAGAATCTGTCGGCGGGTTGCGCGCCCTTCTTCATCGGGGCCGGTGTTTATCGCCACCACATCCCGGCGGCGGTGGACCAGTTGTTGCTGCGCGGCGAGTTCCTGACCGCCTATACGCCCTACCAGCCCGAAGTGGCCCAGGGCACGCTGCAGATGCTGTTCGAGTTCCAAAGCCAGGTGGCGGCCATCACCGGCATGGATGTGGCCAATGCCTCCATGTATGACGGCGCCACGGCCACGGCCGAGGCCGCCGTCATGGCATGCCGCATCACCAAGCGGGCCAAGGTGATCGTTTCGGGGGGCGTACACCCCCATTATGCCGAGACGGTGGAAACCTCGCTCCGCTACACCGAGATGGAGGCCGATGTTCTGCCCCCCGATCCCTTGGGGATGGAGGACATGATCGGCCGGGTGGACAGCCAGACCGCCTGTGTCATCGTCCAAAATCCCGGTTTCTTCGGCACGGTGCGTGACCTGCGGCCGCTGGCGGCGCTCTGTCACGAGGTGGGGGCTTTGCTGGTGGTGATGGTGGCCGAGCCCACCAGCCTGGGTCTGATCGAGTCCCCCGGCGCCATGGGCGCCGATATCGTGGTCTGCGAGGGCCAAAGCCTGGGCATGGGCATGAATTTCGGCGGGCCGGGTCTGGGTCTGTTCGCCACGCGCGACAAATATGTGCGCCAGATGCCCGGCCGTCTGGTCGGCCAGACGGCGGATGTGGACGGCCGCCGGGGCTGGGTTTTGACGCTCTCGACGCGAGAGCAGCATATCCGCCGCGAGAAGGCGACCAGCAATATCTGCACCAATTCGGGGCTGTGCGCCCTGGCCTTTTCCATCCACCTGACCATGCTGGGCGGCAGCGGTTTCGGCCGCCTTGCCGAGTTGAACCATGTGGCGGCTACCCGGCTGGAGCAGAAGCTGCGCGCGGTGAAGGGTGTTAGGGTCCTGCCGCAAAGCTATTACAACGAATTCGCCATCCATCTGGGTGACGATGCCGATGCGGCGGCCGTGGTCGATGCCCTGGCCGACAAGGGGATTCTCGCGGGCGTTCCCGCCTCGCGCTTCTATCCCACCTGGCCGGAGTTGAAGCCGGTGCTGATCCTGGCCGCCACCGAAACCAATACCGAGGACGACATGGACAAGCTTGTCGCCGCCCTGAAGGAGGCTGTGTGATGAGCGAGACCATTTCCGGCAACCGCGCCCTGCAGATCGAAGAGAAGCTGATCTTCGAACTGGATAATCCCGGCTGTAATGCCGTCGACCTGCCCGAGCCCGCGCCGTTCGATCTGGAACGTCTGGGCGATGCGCCGCGCCGCGGCCGGGTGGCGTTGCCCGATCTGTCCGAGCCCCAGGTGGTGCGCCACTACACAAGGCTGTCGCAAAAGAATTACGGCATCGACACCGGCTTTTATCCGCTGGGCTCGTGCACCATGAAGCACAATCCGCGCCTGTCGGAGAAGGTGGCGCGCCTGTCCGGTCTGGCCGATCTGCACCCCTTGCAGCCGCAAAAGACCGTTCAGGGCGCGCTGGAGGTGATCGATTCCCTGGCCCATTGGCTGAAGGAATTGACCGGCATGCCCGCCGTGGCCATGAGCCCGGCGGCCGGAGCCCACGGCGAATGGTGCGGCCTGATGGCCATCCGTGCCGCGCACGAGGATAAGGGCGAGAATCATCGCCGCCGCGTCCTGGTCCCGGAAAGCGCCCACGGCACCAATCCGGCCTCGGCGGCCATGTGCGGCTTCACCGTCGATCCCATTCCGGCCCTCGAGAACGGCCGGGTGGATCTGGCGGCCCTGAAGGCCAAGCTGGGACCCGACGTGGCTGCCCTCATGCTGACCAATCCCAATACCTGCGGATTGTTCGAGACCGAGATCGTCGAGATCGCGGCGGCGGTGCATGGGGCGGGGGCCTATTTCTACTGCGACGGCGCCAATTTCAACGCCATCGTCGGCCGGGTGAAGGTCGCCGATCTCGGCATTGATGCCATGCATATCAACCTGCACAAGACCTTCGCCACGCCGCACGGCGGCGGCGGTCCCGGCGCGGGTCCCACCGTGCTGTCGCAGGCTCTGGCGGCCTATGTCCCGGTGCCTTACGTGGTGCACGGGCCGAAGGGGCTGGAACTGGTGGAAGGCAAGCGCGACGGTGCCAAGCCCTTCGGCCGGGTCAAGGGCTTCCACGGCCAGTTCGGGGTCTTCGTCCGCGCCCTGGCCTATATCCTGTCCATGGGTTCGGACGGACTGCGTCAGGCGTCGAGCGACGCGGTGCTGAACGCCAATTATCTACTGGCGTCCTTGAAGGACGATCTGTCGGCCTCCTTCGAGGGCCCTTGCATGCATGAGGCGCTGTTCGACGACCGCTTCCTCAAGGATAGCGGGGTGACCACGCTGGACTTCGCCAAGGCGATGATCGACGAGGGTTATCACCCCATGACCATGTACTTCCCGCTGGTGGTGCATGGCGCCCTGTTGATGGAACCCACCGAGACCGAGTCCAAGGAAACGCTGGACCAGTTCATCGCCGTGGTGAAGGGGCTGGCCGCCAAGGCAAAGGCGGGCGCGGCCGAGGAGTTCAAATCGGCTCCCCGGCTTACCCCCCGACGGCGTCTGGACGAGACCCTGGCGGCGCGCAGTCCGGTGCTGCGCTGGAAACCGGCGGCGGAGTAGCGCCAATGGTGACGGGGCGGGGGAGAGCGATCCTCGCGTCCCGTCACATTGCGCCTCGGAAACACACCAACGCTCACTTGCTCCCCGCCAACCTTTGGCCTAGGCTTCGAAGCTGGAATTAAAGGGGATGGGAATGTCGGAAAAGGACGATCTTGGTAAGTCCAGCGACATGTATGTCGCCTTCGCTTTTGCTGCGGCCGACGTTCTTGTGGAACTGGATTCCCAGGGCAACACCTTGTTCGCGGTCGGCGCCGCCATGGCGCTACTGGGGCGCGGCGCCAAGGCTCTGACCGGCCAGCCGCTCTCCAAGATCATTCATCCCGGCGACCATACCGCCCTATCCCAGGCCTTGAAGCAGATGACGGGCGGGGAAAGGGTGCGCAACGCCATCATCCGCATCCTGCGGCCCGACGGCAAAGGGGCCGAGGTATCGCTGTCGGGCTATCGCCATCCTAGCAAGCCCGACATGTTGATGGTGGCGCTGGGCCATCCGGGCGGCTTCCACGCCCATAAGGAGGACCGGGTCGGCGAGACCGGGTTGCTGGACAAGGACAGCTTCCAGGCCATGGCGGCCAGCCTGCTGGAAAGCGCCGCGCCTGACGACCCCTACCAACTGACTCTGGTCGAGTTGCCCAAGATCGACGCGCTTAGCGGCGATGCCGAGGCGCAGGAAGCCCTGAACACCGAATTGGGCAATCGACTGCGGGCCTTGTCGGTGGGCGGCGACGCGGTCGGCCAGTTGGACGAAGGCAAGTTCGGCGTTTTGCACTCGGCGGCGGTGTCGGCCGATTCCATCAGCCAGTCGGTGACCCAGGCCGCCGCCGTGGTTCTGCCCGATGCGGCGCCCATCCAGGCGACCTTGGCCACCTTGGTCCTCGACGTGGCCGATGTGCCGCCTGAGGAGGCCGCCCGCGCGCTCACCTATACACTGAACCGATTCGCCCTCGAGGCGGAGAACGGCGGCAATCTCGCCGATCTCATGAAGGATCTGCAGCCTCGTCTTTCGGCGACGGTCAAGCAGATGAACGATGTCCGCAACACCGTGACGGGCGGGGATTTCGACCTTTTGTTCCAGCCCATCGTCGATCTGTGGACCGGCGTGGTGCATCATTTCGAGTGTCTGGTGCGCTTCAAGGGCGAGGACAACAAGTCGCCCTACGAGACCGTGACCTTCGCCGAGGACACGGGCATGGTCGGCATGCTGGACATGGCGCTGCTGGAACGCGCCATCGCCTTCATGCGCTCTTCCGTCGCCAATAACGACTCCTTGAAATTCGCGGTCAACTTGTCGGGCTATTC
Source organism: Paramagnetospirillum magnetotacticum MS-1 (assembly GCF_000829825.1). Taxonomy (NCBI): domain Bacteria; kingdom Pseudomonadati; phylum Pseudomonadota; class Alphaproteobacteria; order Rhodospirillales; family Magnetospirillaceae; genus Paramagnetospirillum; species Paramagnetospirillum magnetotacticum. The sequence continues at coordinate 68,746 of NZ_JXSL01000025.1, forward strand.
CTTGTCTGATCCCACGGTGGTCCGCCGGTTGAAGGAAATTCTCACCACCACCACCGATCTCAGAAAGCGTCTGGTGTTCGAGATGACCGAATCCGCCCAGGTCCGCGACCTGAAGGCGGTTAACGACGTCATCCAGATCATCCGCAAGCAAGGCCACGAGGTCTGTTTGGACGATTTCGGCGCCGGTCATGCCGCCTTCCACTATCTGCGCGCCCTGAAAGTGGACAACGTCAAGATCGATGGCTCCTATATCAAGGACGCCATGCGCAGCAACGAGGACGTCTCGTTCATCAAGGCCATCGTCGGCCTGTGTACCGAATTGGGCGTCACCACCACCGCCGAATATGTGGAAGATGCCGAGACCGCCAATCTTCTGAAGCTTCTCAAGGTTCGCTTTGGCCAGGGCTGGTATTTCGGCAAGCCGCTGCGCCCGTCCTCGGATGACATCCGTACCGCCTGGCGGACTCCGACCCTGGGATGGAACAAGGGGCTGCTCCACTTTACCAAGGGATAGGGCCGCCATGGGGCGCGTGGTTGCTTTCCTCGCCCCATTGCTGATCCTTCTGGCGGCCTGCGCGCCCATGCGCGCCGATTACGCCAGGCCGCCTTCCTCCGCCTTCGACCGCCCCCTGGAAACCTCCCTGGGCAAGGCCTTTGCGGCCGAGCAGGCGGGGCGGCCCGGTCAAAGCGGCTTTCACCTGCTCAATAATGGGGTGGGGGCGTTGATGACGCGGGCGGCGCTGATTGACCGCGCCGAGCGCAGCATCGATTTCCAGACCTTCATCTTCGATGCCGACGAGGTGGGCGCTTTCATCCTCGATCGCCTGATCGCGGCGGCGCGGCGCGGCGTCAGGGTGCGCATTCTGCTCGACGATTATGAACTCGGCCTCGACGACGGGTTGCTGGCCCGCCTGGATGGCGAGCCCAATATGGAGGTGCGGATCTTCAATCCGTTTCCCGACCGGGCGCGCTGGACCCGTTCGGCCCAGATGCTGTGGAATCTGGACCGGCTGGGACGTCGCATGCACAACAAGGTGCTGGTCGCCGACGGGCAGTTGGCCTTGCTGGGCGGGCGCAATATCTCCAACCACTATTTCGAGGGGCCGTCCGAGTCCAATTTCCGCGACATCGAACTCCTGACCACGGGGGCTGTGGCAACCCAGGCGGCGGCCAGCTTCGATTCCTTCTGGGCCTCGCCCATGGTCGGCGAGGTGCGGGCCTTCGACAGGGAGCCCGATGCCGAGGCATTGGACACTCTGCTGTCCCTTTTGGCCGGGGCCAGCGGTCCGGCGGCGGAATATGCGCGAAGCCGCGACCAGTATCTTGCGCGGCTCACCAATCCTGCGCAGATGATCTGGGCTCCGGCCCAGGTGGTGGCCGAGCCCCCCGACCGCCTGCCCGAGGGCGCGGAAAAATCCTCGGCCGAGATCGCCCGCGCCAATGCCATCGTCCGGCAGGGGGCGAAACATCAGGTGGTCTACGAAAGCGCCTATTTCATTCCCGGCGATAAGGGCGTTCAGGTGCTGGGCGATCTGGTGCGGCGTGGTGTCGGCGTTACCGTTCTCACCAATAGCCTGGCGGCCACCGATGTGGTGGCGGTGCATGCCGCCTATTCCCTCTATCGCCCGGCCCTGTTGGAGGCTGGCGTGCGTCTGTTCGAATACCGGACCGATGCGCGGCGGCCCGAACCCGCTGGTCATCTCGTCCATCTCGGCCGTTCGGATTCCGGCCTGCATGCCAAGATCGTGGTCTATGACCGCGTCACGGTCTGGGTGGGCAGCGCCAATTTCGATCCGCGCTCGCGCCATCTCAATACCGAGATCGGAGTGATGATCCACAGCCCGGAACTGGCCGAAAAGCTGCTGGCCGGAATCGAGCGGGATTTCGATCCCGCTCATTCCTGGCGGCTGGAGGCCAATCCCGGAGCCGCCACCGGTCCGGTGGCCTGGGTGGGGGAAAGGGACGGCCATATGGTCCGCCTGGAGACCGAGCCCGACGGCGACCTCTGGCGGGGCATTCGGACCCTGTTCTATTCGGTCCTGCCGGGCATCGAGGAGCTTCTTTAGTTTCCCCGCGCGGCGCTTTCGGCTAAGCATGATCCATGTCCACGTCCCAGATCCTTCAGGGCGACATACCGGTCGGCAATTGGATCGACCGTTATGTCCCCGCCGCCCTGCGGCCCTATTTCCGCCTGATGCGCCTCGACCGGCCCATCGGCACCTGGCTGCTGCTGTTTCCCTGCTGGTGGAGCATCGCTTTGGCCTCGGAGCGCTGGCCCGATCTGTGGCTGATGGCGCTGTTCGCGGTGGGCGCGGTGGTGATGCGGGGCGCGGGCTGCACCTTCAACGACTGGGCCGACCGGGAGTTCGACGGCCGTGTGGCGCGCACCGCGTCCAGACCCATTCCCTCGGGCGCGGTCAGCCCCAATCAGGCCCTGGCCTTTCTGGGCCTGCAGCTGCTGACCGGTCTTGTGATTCTGATGCAACTCAATGATTTCGCCATCGCGGTGGGCATCGCCTCGCTGCTGCTGGTCTTTCCCTATCCCTTCATGAAGCGCATCACCTATTGGCCCCAGGCCTGGCTGGGCCTCACCTTCAATTGGGGCGCGCTCTTGGGCTGGGCGGCGGTGAGCGGCCATATGGGCCTGCCCGCGCTGTTGCTCTATGCCGCCGGGCCGTTCTGGACGCTGGGCTATGACACCATCTATGCCCATCAGGACAAGGAGGACGACGCCATGATAGGCGTGAAGTCCACGGCGCTTCGGCTGGGCGATGCCACGGTCAAATGGCTGTGGCTGTTCTATCCCGCCACGCTGGTCCTGATCGGCGCGGCCGGATGGGCTGCGGGACTGGGCTGGGCGTTCTGGCCGGGCCTCGCCCTGGCTGGCGGGCATCTGCTTTGGCAGATCAGGAACGTGGATATCAATGACGGCGCCGATTGCCTGGACAAGTTCAAGTCCAACCGCCATTTCGGCTGGCTGGTCCTGGCGGCCATCATGGCGGGGAAGGTGCTGTGACCCCCGTCTCCGCCAGCTATGAAGCCGCCAGCGCCTTCATTCAGGCCAATACCGAAGTGGCCAGCCCGCCCGCCTGTCCCGAGATCAAGCTGTGGACGGCCACCGAGGTGACGCCCTTGTGGGAGGCCACGGAAGAGGCGCTGCTGCGCGTCAATCTGCCGCCGCCCTATTGGGCCTTCTGCTGGGCGGGGGGCCAAGCCCTGACCCGGTGGGTGCTGGATCATCCCGAGATGGTCGAGGGCAAGCGTGTGCTGGATTTCGCAGCCGGTTCGGGGGTGACGGCGCTGGCCGCCGCCAAGCTGGGCGCCGCCAAGGTGGAAGCCGCCGAGATCGATCCCATGGCCTGTTACGCCATCCGCGCCAATGCCGAGCTTAACGGCGTCCAGGTCGATGTGCTGGCCGACGATGTGGTGGGCAGCCCGTGCCGCTGGGACGTGGTGATGGCGGGCGATGTCTGCTACGAGGCCCCCATGACCGCCCATATCTGGCCCTGGCTGGTGAGCCTCGCCGCCGAGGGCGCCATGGTGGTGATGGCCGATCCGGGCCGTGCCTATCTGCCCAAGACCGGCTTGCTGCGGGTCGGACACTATACGGTGATCACCAGCCTGGACCTGGAAGACAAGGCCCAGCGCGACGTGGGTATCTATAAGATCGTCGGCTGAGGCCTATTCCCCCACGTTCAGCAAAGCGCCCCTGACCCTCGCCCCATGCCAGGCCCACAGGAACAGGCCAGCGCCCAGGGTGAGGTAGAAGGCGTTGAGCGCCAGGGCCGAGGCCAGCAGGTCGAGGCGCATACTGCCGTCGAACACCACGGCGCGCATGCCTTCGAACACATGGGCGGGGGGCAGGGCCCAAGCCACGGGCTGCAGCCAATTGGGCAGGGTGCTGATGGGGTAATAGATCCCGGCCAGGGGCGCCATGGCGAAGATCATCACCCAGGCCAGGCTTTCCGCGCCCAGTCCGAAGCGCAGCACCAGGGCGGAGACTCCCAATCCCACCGCCCAGCCGCTGACCATCAGGCTGAACCAGAAGGCGACCAGCGGCAGGCCCAGCGTGAAGATGGAATAGTGGTAAAGCGGAATGGCCAGCAGGGCGGCGGGCAACACGCCGATCACCGTGCGGATCAGGCTCATGGTCAGCATGGAGATGACCAGTTCGTGGGGGCGAAGCGGGCTGACCGACAGATGCCCCAGATTGCGCGACCACATCTCTTCGAGAAAGGACAGCGCCACCCCCAGATTGCCGCGGAACATCACGTCCCACAACAGAACGGCGCCGATCAGGATGCCGCCCGCCTGGGCCACCCAACTGGAATGCTCGGCGAAGAAACGGTTGGTGAAGCCCCACATCACCATGTTGACGGCGGGCCAATAGGCCATTTCCAACAGGCGCGGCCACGAGCCTTTCATGATGTAGAGATGGCGCAGGCACACGGCCTGGATGCGGCGGAGTGCGAGAGAGGTCATCCCTCATCCCCCCTGCGGCGGTCGCGAGCGATGTCCAGGAACACTTCTTCCATGGTGGCGCGGCCAAAGCGCTCGATCAGCGCGGAGGGTGAGCCCTGGTCGACGATGCGGCCCTCTTTCATCATCAGCACGTGGTCGCACATGCGCTCGACCTCGGTCATGTTGTGGGACGCCAGGACGATGGTGGCCCCGGTGCGGTCGCGGTAGGCCTGGAAATAGCTGCGCACCCAATCGGCGGTGTCGGGATCCAGCGAGGCGGTGGGTTCGTCCAGCAGCAGAAGATCGGGCTTGTTGAGCAGGGCCTTGGCCAGGGCGACGCGGGTCTTTTGGCCCGCCGACAGCTTGCCCGCCGGGCGGTCGATGAAATCGCCCAGGTCCAGTTCCTCGGTCAGTTCCCCGATGCGGTCGGCCAGATGCTTCACGCCATAGAGGCCGCCATAGACCTTGAGGTTCTGACGCACGGTCAGGCGGTGAGGCAGGTCCACATAGGGGCTGGAAAAATTCATGCGCGGCAGGACGCGATAGCGGTGCCGCACCATGTCCTCGCCCAGGACGGTGATGGAGCCGGAGGTGGGCAGAAGCAAGCCCAGCAGCATGGAAAGCGTGGTGGTCTTGCCCGCCCCGTTGCCGCCAAGAAGCGCGGTGGTCGATCCGGCGGCGATGGCAAAGCTGATTCCGTCCACGGCCTTCACGGGGCCGAAGCTCTTGAAGAGGGATTGAACCTCGATGGCGCTCAAGCTCTGGGCCGCGCCCTGAGACCCCGTTTGCGGGGATCGCCCTGGACCAGGGATTCGATGTGGCGGCCCTGGAACAAGGTGATGCCCACCGAATGGCCGTATTCGATGCCCGCCTGATTGTCGCAGCGGCACAAGATGATGCGCGTCACGCCGATACGGCGCAGCGCCTCGGTCTTCTTGTCCTTCTCCTCGGTCAGCGAGGGGTCCCAGACCAGCTTGATCAGATCGGCGCCCAGGCGCTCGCGATCGACGAAGGGAAGCTGCGAATAGGTCAGGCCGTCGATGCAGATGCGATAGCCGCGGTCATGGGCGAAATCGCGCGCGAAGAGATAGCCGCCCAGATCGGCGAAGATGTCCACCTTCTGCAGCTCCAGCACGATGGTGCCGCGCATGCCCGCCTTGACGTTGTCGTCGAAGATCAGGAATTCGGGACTGAGGATGGTGGAGACGTTGAGGTTGATGCTGATATCGCCTTCCAGCGTGCGGTCGTCGTGCTTGTTCAGCATGGCCAGGACGCGGCGGTCCAGGGTCTCGGTCAATTGCTGGAACAGCCAAGGACTGGAATTGACGTTGACGCTGGGAAACAGGGTCTGGCGCAGATCGGCGATGGAGATGAACAATTCGTGGAAGACCGGGGTGGGGGGCGACTTGCCCACCACGGCGCAGACCGCCTGGCGGCGCATCAGATTGGCAAGGTCGGCCTGGCCCAGGGAGCTTTCCACCCGGTTCAGCAGTTCCGGCGTGAAGGGGCTTCCCTTGGGCTTTTGTGCCTGAAGCTTGGCGTCCTGGGCGGTTCTTTCGGTGGCGGCGCTGCGCTTGGCGTTCTCGTCCTGAACCAGCTTCTGGGCCAGGGCCAGCAGCATGTCGTATTCCTTGTCCAAGGAATACCATGTGCAGAACAGCGCCTGATGGGTGCGCTGCTCCTCCATCACCAGGGGGTCGTCGGAGAACAGGAAACGCAGCTTGACCACCGAGGCCTCGACCTCTTCCTGGGCCTGGATCTTGTAGATCACCATCAGATCGGCATTGGCCATGGTGAAGACCTGGGCCTGCATCAGCTTGACCAGATTTTCAAAGGTATTGCCGGCGATGCGGGTGTGATGCTCGCGCCGGTTCTGGGCCTGGAGTCCCGAAAGGTGCACATGCACCGCCCGGCGGTCGAGGCGGTGGCGCTCCAGCCGGTGGATATAGTCCAGCAGGAGGCTTTCCTGGCTGTTGGGGCGGGGCATGCCTCCCGTTGGCGGCGCGTTCATCATCAGCGCAGCGCCTTCAGGACGGGAAACAGGTCGAGCATGTCGTTGTCGCCGCATTCGGCGCGCGGGCGGCCGTTGATGGCGCCATGGCGCTGGGTGCACTGGTTAAGCGTGCAGGCCGAGGATTTTTCGCACTGGGCCATGGTGACGGCGGAGATCATGGAATCCAGGAAGCGGCCCTGGAACATGCGGATGCCCTGGGCCAGACCCCAGGAGACCGAGGTCTCGGAATCACAGCGTGACAGGATCACCCGGTCGAATCCCACCGGCCCCAGGGCGGCCAGCAGTTCGGCGGTCCTGATGTCGTCGAGCATGTCATTGCTCCACGCCACCTTGACGTAATCGGTGTCGTAAAGCTCGGCATCCACGAATTGCAAGGTGACCGGGCTCATGCCGTCGAGGACCGAGCGATGCCCCCGCGAACGCAGGAGGTCGCGAGCGCGGAAGAAACCGTCCAGATCGTTGAAGATATCGAGAAGCTGGAATTCCACCACCACACCGGCGCGGCCGCGCACCGAGGCCTCGAACTGCTGGAACACCGGGGTCTGCACGGTGGCCATATTGAGGTTGACGGAAAAAGCCGACGGCATCTTGCGAAAGCCCACATCCTGAAGCACCGACAGGACGCGCAGGTCGAGAACCTGTGACAGATGCTGGAACAGCCAGCGATTGGCCAAGATGTTGACGTCGGGGGCCAAGACCTTCTGCAAATCCATGATGGACATGAAGAATTCCTGGAAGGCCACCTCGGCGTGCATGTTCTCGTTGATGCGGATACAGGCCTGGCGCCGTACCACGCCCGCAATGTCCGTTGCGCCGATGCGTTCCAGGACACGGGTCAGGTTCTTGGCGTTGAGGGGCTGAACCTGCGGGGCGGCGCGTTGATCGGCCACCGCCTTCTTGGCGTCGATGACCATCTGCCCGCACAGCGAGAAGAACGAGTCGTAATCGGCTTCCAGGTCGTAATAGCTGACAAAGCGGTCACCGCCCTCGGGGGACTCGGCATAGGTCAGCGGATCGGTGGAGAACAGGGCGCGCAGCTTATAGACGATGGCGTCCAGATCGGAAAAGCGGGCATCCTTGCAAATCAGGATGATGTCCGAATTGGTCATCAGGAACATCTGGCCGCGATAGGCATCGACCATGGATTCAAACATGCGGAAGGCAATGCGGATGCGCCCCTCCTCCCGATTGGCCGGGAGGAGGCGGGACAAATGCAGGCGTAACGCCACCCGGCCCTCGCGGATCCTGCCCACACGTTCGGCAGCATCGTAGAGAAGGCTTTCGGGCGTGACGACTTCCTGCTGTCTTCCTCCGAACGCGCCTGCGTTCATTGTCACTCCGTCATCAGCGGACCGAATTTTACGAAAAGTCGGTCGCAACCCCCATTGTGATCGGCCATATATAAAGGCCCGGTTACCTGGGTGCAAAAAAGTATCATCGGCGAGGCCCCGGCCATAGTGGAAATGATAGACGATTCTTCGCACCATCCTCATCGCGTTCCGTCCGGGACCCGCGTCTACGCCATCGGCGACATTCACGGCCGTCTTGATCTGCTGGACGAGCTGCTGGCGCGCGTCTGTGATGATGCCGGAGAGTCTCCGGCTTCGCGGGTCGTCGTGGTCTTTCTCGGCGATCTGATCGATCGGGGGGCGCAGTCTTGCGCAGTGGTCGAGCGGGTGATCGACGGAGCCCCCGCCCAGGGGCCGCTGGCGGGGGCGCGCTATGTCTGCCTGCGCGGCAATCACGAAGATACCATGCTGCAATTCCTGGCCGATTTCTCGGTGGGGCCGCGCTGGTTCCGCAATGGCGGGCTGGAAGCCATCCGTTCCTATGTGGGCGAGGTGGATTCCAGGCTGGCTCTCGATTACCCCCGGCTGCAGAAGATGCTCTACCGGGCGCTTCCAACCCACCATCTGCGTTTTTTGTCCTCCATTCCCACTTGGCACGAGGAGGGGGATTATCTGTTCGTCCATGCCGGGGTGAGGCCGGGTGTTCCGCTGGACCGCCAGGACCCCTTCGATCTGATGTGGATCAGGGAGCCGTTTCTCGGCGCCACCGAGACTTTGGGCAAGATGGTGGTGCACGGCCACACGGTGGTGGCCGAGCCCGAAATGCGCCCCCACCGGATCGGCATCGATACCGGGGCCTACCGGACCGGGCGTTTGACGGCGCTTGTGCTCGAGGAAGACCGGCAGCGCTTCCTGTCGACGTGATTCGGCTTGCATGGCGGGCCCCGTTGGGTTAGCAGGCATCAAGCCACCCAAGGACCCGTAAATCCCATGACCGAACTTTCCGCCCTCGTCGAACGTGTTGAGAAGCTGCGCGGCACCATGGTTCTGTGCGTCGGTGACGCCATGCTGGACCGTTTCGTCTACGGTTCGGTAGAACGCATCTCGCCCGAGGCCCCCATTCCCGTTCTGTGCATCGAACGCGAAACCGCCATGCTGGGCGGGGCGGGCAATGTGGTGCGCAATCTGGTGGCGGTGGGCGCCGCGCCGGCCTTCGTGTCGGTGGTGGGCGACGATACGGCGGGCCGCGAGGTCACAAGGCTGGTGGGCGAGCATGGCGAGATCGACCCTTGCATCGTGGTCGAACCCGGCCGCCAGACCACCATCAAGACCCGCTTCTTCGCCTCGAACCAGCAATTGCTGCGCGCCGACCGCGAGTCGCGCAGCCCCGTGGGCGATTCCATCCGTGCCCAGCTTCTCCAGCGGGTCGAGCGGCTTTTGCCCAAGGCCGGGGTGATGGTTCTGTCCGATTACGGCAAGGGCGTTCTGGCCGAACCCATCGCCGCCGAACTGATCCGCCGGGCCAAGGCGGCGGGCAAGCAGGTCATCGTCGATCCCAAGGGCACCGACTACACCATCTATGCCGGGGCCACATTGGTGACGCCCAACCGCAAGGAACTGCACGAGGCCACCGGTCTATTGGTGGACACAGACGAGCAGGTGGTTGCCGCCGCCCGTCTGCTGATCGAGACCTGTGGTTTCGAGGCGGTGCTGGTCACCCGCAGCCAGGACGGCATGTCCCTGGTCCGGGCCGACGGCCAGATCAACCATCTTCCCGCCGAGGCCCGCGAGGTCTTCGACGTGTCGGGGGCCGGTGACACCGTGGTCGCCACCCTGGCCGCCGCCTTGGCGTCCGGGGCGACCTTGCCCGAGGCCGCCCATCTGGCCAATGTGGCCGCCGGAATCGTGGTCGGCAAGGTGGGCACCGCCGTGGCCTATGCGGAGGAACTGGTGGTGGCGCTCCATCACGAGGACCTGACCCTGGGCGAGGCCAAAATCGTGCCTGTCAACGCGGCGGCGGAAATCATCGACCGCTGGCGGCGCAAGGGTCAGAGCGTGGGCTTCACCAATGGCTGTTTCGATCTGCTCCATCCCGGCCACGTCTCCATCCTGGCCCAGGCCAAGGGAGCCTGCGACCGGCTGGTGGTGGGGCTGAATTCCGACGCCTCGGTCCAGCGGCTGAAAGGCCCGACCCGCCCGGTCCAGTCCGAGGCCTCGCGCGCCACCGTGCTGTCGTCGCTGGCCACCGTCGATCTGGTGGTGATCTTTGGTGAGGATACGCCGATGGAACTGATCGAGGCCTTGAAGCCCGACGTGCTGGTCAAGGGCGCCGACTACACCATCGACAAGGTGGTGGGCGCCGATCTGGTGCAGTCCTGGGGCGGCAAGGTGGTGCTGGCCGAACTGGTCAACGGCCAGAGCACCACCAACACCATCAAGAAGATGAACGGCAATTGAGATGGCTGATTTAAGCCTAACCCAACTGGGTCAGTCCACGGCTCTGCCCGACAATCCGGACAAAGCCGTGCTGGAGACGGTGCCCAACCCCCATCCCGGCACGCTGTATCTGGTGCGCTTTACCGCACCCGAGTTCACCTCGCTGTGCCCCATCACCGGCCAGCCCGACTTTGCCCAGCTGGTCATCGACTACGCGCCCGAAGGCGCCCTGGTGGAAAGCAAGTCGTTGAAGCTGTTCCTGGGCAGTTTCCGCAACCACGGGGCTTTCCACGAGGATTGCACCATCGCCATCGCCAAACGGCTGGTGGCGGCCTGCGCGCCCAAATGGCTGCGCATCGGCGGCTACTGGTATCCCAGGGGCGGTATCCCCATCGACGTCTTCTGGCAGACCGGCCCTTCTCCCGAAGGCCTGTGGCTGCCCGATCAGGGCGTGGCGGGCTATCGCGGCCGGGGGTAGTCATTCCCGAGAACTGCTGTTCTTGAGGTTGCGGTGAGAGAGCCACAGAGACACAGAGACACAGAGAAGGCACAGAGAAACAAAACTATTTCTCTTTTCCTCTGTGTCTCTGTGTCTCTGTGGCTCTGTGGTGAATTCCCCGGTTCCACCCCATGAGCGCCGACGTCAAAGCCCTGATCCGCGCCAAAGCGCTTGAGCTTGGCTTCTCCGACGTCGGTTTCGCCCGCGCGCAAGGCTTGGCCCAGTGGAAAGCCGATCTTGACGCCTATCTGGCGGAGGGGCGTCACGGCACCATGGACTGGATGGCCGAGACCGCCGCGCGCCGCGCCGATCCTCAGATCCTCTGGCCCGAGGCCCGTTCGGTCATCGTGTTGGGCACCAATTACGCCCCTGCCGGGGATGCGCTGAAGCTTACCCGCATGCCTGAACGCGGCAATATCAGCGTCTATGCCCGCAATCGGGATTATCACGATCTGCTCAAGCGCCGCCTTAAGGCCCTGGGCCGCTGGATGGCCGAGACCTGGGACTGCCAGTTGAAGGTCTTCGTCGATACCGCGCCCGTGATGGAAAAGCCTCTGGCGGCCCAGACCGCGCTGGGTTGGCGCGGACGCCACACCAATATCGTGTCGCGCCGCTTCGGGTCCTGGCTGTTCCTGGGCGAGGTCTTCACCACGCTGGAGATCGCGCCCGATCTGCCCGAAGCCGATCATTGCGGCTCGTGCCGGGCCTGCGTCGATGCCTGTCCGACCCAGGCGCTGGACGGCGAGGGGCGCATCGATGCCAGGCGCTGCATCTCCTACCTCACCATCGAGAGCAAGGCACCGGTGCCCGAGGACCTGCGGCCAGGATTGGGCAACCGCCTTTATGGCTGTGACGACTGCATGGCGGCCTGCCCCTGGAACAAGTTCGCGCCGCCGACCACCGAGCGGGACTTTCTGCCGCGGGTGGAACTGACCGCGCCGAAACTGGCCGATCTGGTGCTGCTGGACGAGGAGGGGTTCCGCGAAGTCTTCACGGCCTCTCCGGTGAAGCGGGCTGGCTATGAACGGTTCATGGCCGGGGTGCTGATGGCCATCGCCAATGGCGGACAGGTGGGGCTTCTAAACGAGGCTGAGCGGCGGCAGAATGATCTGTCGCCGCTGATCCGCGATGCGGCCCGCTGGGCCGTCTTACTCCTCCGCGGCCAGGACCCGGGCAAGCTGTGACAGGGCCTCCTGGTGGCGCTCGTTGGTGATGGAGGTGAAGTTGCGGGCTAGTTCCAGACACATGCGCTGGCGGGCCGAAAGATCGCTGCCCCGGCGGTTTTCCAGTCCTTCATAGAAGAACCCGACCGGAACGCCCAACACCTGGGCGATTTCGAACAGGCGTCCCGCCGAGATGCGATTGATGCCGCGCTCGTATTTATGGGCCTGTTGGTAGGTGACGCCGATCAGGTCGGCCATCTGCTGTTGTGAGAGGCCCAGCATGATGCGCCGCTCTCGTATGCGGCCTCCCACATGCTTGTCCGTGTCATTGGCCCGGTTGGCGGGGCGGGCGGGTTTCGCCGTTGCGCGTGTCGGCATGGTGTTTGGTTGGTCTCTGATTTGGCCTCTACCAAGTAGCGGCCGCTTTGCTGTGTCAGGCATGGCTACCTTCCCCCGTGCATAATCGGAAATGGTTAGGCAAGCAACCCGAAACTGGAAGTATATCGGAAAGCCGAAATCAGTATTTATCGGGATATAGAGATGGGCTTTTCTTTACTGCGTATATTTCTGCGTATTTTGCGCAACCGGGGCGTTTGATCATTTCGGTTGAAGATGTTGCCCCATGCGGTTCCCGACCAAGCCATCTCCTGAATCACATATGGAGACTGCCCCTGGCCCGCACTAGATGCCGAAAACTGATTAGTGCTTAGGATATAGTCTGGGGGATTGGAAGAGTGCGCGCAGCGCGTGGCGCGGCTCCGGCGTCGGGTTTCGGACGGTAATCCGTGCGGGGCTCTAAACGCTGAGATCGACGCCGCGTCCCGAAGCCGCCGAAGGGTTGGGCGACAGGACTTCATATTGGGTATTGCCGGATTTGCCCGACAAGGCCGAGGCGCGGCTGGCGGCATCGGCATAGGCCGTGTTGCCATAGGCCGCGCTTCCGGCCACCGTGGAGGAACTGCCCGAGCCCGAGGCCGCCGCATCCTGGGCCTGAGCCAAAGCCTGGGTCAGGAAGGCGGAGGAGGGGCGCGGCGTATTGTCTTGGGCGCTTTGCTGGCGGCCGGTGTCCTGGGCCTGGCGACGTTGCTCGGACGCCGTTTCGGCGGCCTGGCGTTGCTGGGTGGAGGATTGCTCCTCGACCCCTGCATTGACGCGTGGGTCGAGCTGGTTGCTGACCCCCTGGGTGGCCGCCACGGCACCGGCGCGCGCCGCCCTGATCGCGTCGATCACATTCGCCGTGCTGCCCGAGCCGGTGATGGCGCCGATGGACAAGGGGTTCACTCCGCCAGAAACGTTAAGAAATTGATAATACGCCGGGTCCCGGGAATATTGCAATCAGGTGGAATCCCGGTATTCGTCGGGACAATTCCCTGAACGCCCGTCATCTGCGATGATTGGGGGGATGCATGATCGAGGACGATGCCATGACCGAACAGCCCGATGACGCGGCGGAGACCTTGCCAGCCAACAACCGGACGGCGCTGCGTCTGGTCGCGCGGGCGGCCCGCAAGGCGGCCCTGGCCACCAGCCTGGACGGGCGGCCCTATGTCTCGCTGGTGACGCTGGCCTTCGACCACGACCTGTCGCCCATTTTTCTGTTGTCGCGGCTGGCCGATCACACCCGCAACCTTCTGGTCGATGCGCGCGCGGCGGTGCTGCTGGACGGCACCGACGGTCATGCCAATCCCCAGACCGGGCCGCGGGTCACCCTGACGGGCAGTGTGGCCGAGGATCATGATCCCCGTCTGCGCCGCCGCTTTCTGGCCCGCCATCCCGCCGCCTCGCTCTATGCCGGGTTCGGCGATTTCGCCATCTGGCGCATGACCCTCGAGAGGGCGCATTTCGTCGGCGGTTTCGGACGTGCCGTCTGGTTCGACGCGCCGCTGGTCGCCGAGGAGGATGCGGCTTTCATGGCCCGCTCTGAGGAAACCCTGCTGGCCGAGATCAACGCGGCCCAGGAGCCTTTGCTGGCCGCTCTGGCGGCGGCGGCCGGGGACGAAGCCGGGGCGGGCTGGCGGCTCAGCGGACTTGACCCCGACGGTTGTGAGCTCGAGGCCGGGGAACGCACGCTCCGCCTGGCCTTCGCGCGGGCGCCCGGCGAAGCGAATTCGCCGCTCTCCTGCCTGCAAAGCCTTGTGGCAAGCCAACCAAAGTGATGCCAGTCCTGGCGGAACTTGGATCGCTTTTGCGGCGTCATTCTTTAACAATGAATGAATTTTTCCCACCAAGAGCATTGCTCGCGAGGCGTCGGGCGGCTATCTTCGCGTCCTCTTTCGCGGCGGCGGCGCAAATACCAAAGAAGCGCCTGACCGGCGGCCGGTCCAAGGAAGGCCCGATCGTTCCGGGGGTATCGTCCCCCGTGCGGCGGGAGGATCGGATCCTCCGGTCTACAACGGAGTAGGATGGAAATGACCAAGAGCGGTATTCCTGGCGGAACCACCATGAACGCCAAATTGCTGGCGTGGGTCGACGAGATGGCGCATCTGTGCCGCCCGTCGGGCATCCACATCTGCGACGGTTCCCAGAAGGAATACGATGCCCTGTGCGAGATGATGGTCGCCGGCGGCACCATGATCAAGCTGAACGAGAAGCTGCGTCCTGGCTCCTATCTCTGCCGCTCGGACCCCGGCGATGTGGCGCGTGTCGAGGACCGCACCTTCATTTGTTCGCACAATAAGAACGACGCCGGCCCCACCAACAACTGGGTCGAGCCGCGCGAGATGAAGGCCCGCATGTCCAAGCTGTATGACGGCTGCATGAAGGGCCGCACCATGTATGTGGTGCCGTTCTCCATGGGTCCTCTGGGCTCGGACATCGCCCATATCGGCGTGCAGATCACCGATTCCGCCTATGCCGCCGCCAATATGCGCATCATGACCCGCATGGGCCAGCCGGTGCTGGACATTCTGGGCAACGACGGTGATTTCGTGCAGTGCCTGCACTCGGTGGGCAAGCCCTTGGCCGAGGGCGAGAAGGATGTTGCCTGGCCGTGCAATCCCGACAACATCACCATCGCTCATTTCCCCGAGGACCGGCAGATCTGGTCGTTCGGTTCCGGCTATGGCGGCAATGCCCTGCTGGGCAAGAAGTGTTTCGCGCTGCGCATCGCTTCGGCCATGGCCCGCGATGAGGGCTGGCTGGCCGAGCACATGCTGATCGTCGGCGTGGAAAGCCCCAAGGGCGAGAAGACCTATGTGGCCGCCGCCTTCCCCTCGGCTTGCGGCAAGACCAACTTCGCCATGCTGGTTCCGCCCAAGGGCTTCGACGGCTGGAAGATCTACACCGTCGGCGACGACATCGCCTGGATCAAGCCCGGCCCTGATGGCCGCTTCTACGCCATCAACCCTGAGGCCGGTTTCTTCGGCGTGGCTCCCGGCACCGGTGCCGCCACCAATCCCAGCGCCATCGCGGCTTGCGCCAAGAACTCCATCTTCACCAACGTGGCCATGACCGATGACGGCGACGTGTGGTGGGAAGGCCTCACCGACGAGCCCCCGGCTCATCTGATCGACTGGAAGGGTAACGACTGGACCCCGGCGTCGACCACTCCGGCCGCCCATCCCAATTCCCGCTTCACCGCGCCGGTCGGCCAGTGCCCCAGCGTTGATCCCGATTGGGAGAATCCGGCGGGCGTGCCCATCTCGGCCTTCATCGTCGGCGGCCGTCTGTCCAAGAACGCGCCTTTGGTGGTCCAGAGCTTCAACTGGGCCCACGGCGTCTATATGGGCGCCACCATGGGGTCGGAGGCTACCGCCGCCGCCGTCGGCCAGGCCGCCATCCGCCGCGATCCCTTCGCCATGCTGCCGTTCTGCGGCTACAACATGGCCGATTACTTCAACCACTGGCTCAATATGGGCCGCGCCGTAAAGAACCCGCCGCCCATCTTCCGGGTGAACTGGTTCCGCCGCGACGAGAACAACAAGTTCATGTGGCCGGGCTATGGCCAGAACATGCGCGTTCTGAAGTGGATCGTCGACCGCGTGGCGGGCAAGGCCAAGGCCGTCGAGTCGCCTATCGGTCTCGTGCCCCAGTACGAGGACATGGACTGGAACGGTCTCGACTATCCGCGCGACAAGTTCAAGGAACTGATGCGCATCGACCGCGATGCCGGTGTCGCCGACGCCCGCAGCCAGGAAGAGCTGTTCGACAAGTTCTTCGACCGCGTGCCGAAGGAAATGCTGTTCGAGCGTGAACTGCTGAAGTCGCGTCTGTGGCGTGCTCCCGCCGTGTGGGAGATGGCCAGCGAGAAGATCTGACCGGTCTTTTGCGCACAAGACTGAAAACCCCCGCCCGGGACCGGGCGGGGGTTTTTTCGTGTCCGGTTCCGAAAAAACTGGGTCGGCCTATTCCGAAACTTTGCCGTCTGGCGTATTGGTCTGGGGCGCCTTGGCCGTATAGGGCGAGATGGCCTGGCCCATATTGCGCATCTGCAGGTAATCGTTGCCCGACCAGGAGTGGAAGCGCAACGTGCCGTCGGGGCTGAACATCAGACCGGCTTCGCCGCTTTTCACGTTCCAGCCGCCCCAGATATGCGACGCCATCGGGATGAAGTTGACCGGCCGCGTGTGCGAGCTTTGCGCCACATAGGTCAGCATGCGCGAACCGTCGGGCAGGGTCTCGTCACGATCGGGCGAACCCAACAGGGCGACCGCCTCGGCCAGGGTCGACTTGCCGCTTTGCAATTGGGTCAGAGACTCGGGGCTGGCACCCGAGCATCCCGCCAGCACCGCCGCCGCCGCCACTGTCCAGAACCGCCGCATGATCATCTCCCCGGAAAAATCAGCCTCAATATGGCGTAAGCGGGCGGACAGGGCAATCGCGTGGAACGGGTTGCATGGCGGATGCAATATCGTCGCCCTTGACTTGCGGCAGGCGGCGACCCAAGCATGGGGGCTTGGCCTTTCCCGTCTGGGGTGTTCCTCGCCATGAAGCTGCGCTATTCCACCACCTCGCCCTATGCCCGCAAGTGCTGGGTGGTTGCCGCCGAGACGGGGTTGGAGCCCCGCCTTGAATTCGTTCTGACCAATGCCTGGTCGCCCGATACCGATCTGCCCAAGGACAATCCCCTGGGCAAGGTCCCGGCCCTGATCACCGAAGGGGGCGAGGCGCTGTTCGATTCTCCGGTCATCTGCGAATACCTGGATTCGCTCCATGATGGGCAGAAGCTGTTTCCCGCCACGGGTGGCGCGCGCTGGGAACAGTTGCGCCTGGCCGCCCTGGCCGACGGTATCCTGGACGCCGCGCTGGTCAAGCGCCTGGAGGCCACCATGCGGCCCGAGGACAAGCGCTGGAGCGACTGGACCGACCGCCAGAGCCGCGCCATCGCCCGCGCTCTGGACGTGATGGAGGAGGAATGCGCCGGTTGGGGCCGCGACTTCCTGATCGGCCAGATCGGCGCCGCGGTGGCCTTGGGCTATCTCGATTACCGCTTCGCCGCCGAGGATTGGCGCGCGGGCCGTCCCAAGCTTGCCGGGTGGTATGCCGAGACGGCGAAGCGCCCCTCCATGGTCAAGTCCGAACCCAGGGACTGAAACCCATGTCCGCCGCCGAATCCGTTATCGCCCATCTGGGTCTGCAACCCCATCCCGAAGGCGGGCACTACGCCGAGACTTGGCGTCATGTGCCCGAGGGTGGCGGACGAGGGGCGGGGACGGCCATCTATTATCTGTTGAAGGCGGGAGAGCGTTCCCATTGGCACCGGGTCGACGCCACCGAAATCTGGCATTACCATGCGGGTGATCCGCTGAGGCTGCTGCTGTCTGCGGACGGATGTGGGACGCAAGGCGTGGTGCTGGGCCCCGACATCCTTGCCGGGCAGCGGCCCCAGGTGATCGTGCCGCCCGGATGCTGGCAGGCGGCGGTGCCCATGGGGGAGTGGACCCTGGTCGGCTGCACCGTGTCGCCCGCCTTCGATTTCGCCGGTTTTGAAATGGCCCCCAAGGGATGGAGCCCGGGACAATGACCATGCGTTTGCTTGCCGCCGCCTTTTCCCTGTCGCTGTTGGCCGCCTGCGCCGGTACGGACAGCGTCAGCAACCGTTTGCCGCCCGGCTTTGTCTCCAACGCCGCCGAGATCGTCGCCAACACCGATTGGGCCGCGCCGGAAGAGGTGCGGGTCACCATCGCCGATCACGCCTTCAAGCCGTCCGATTTGGTCTTTCACCGCGACCGGGCCACCCGGCTGGTGCTGGTCAACGCCACGGATTCCGATCACGGCCTCAGGGCGCGGTCCTTCTTCGCCGATATCGCGGTGGAAAGCGTTCGCGGCGGCGGCCAGACCACCAAGGGGCCCTGGATCGAATATCTTTCCATCCCGGCTGGCGAGACCAAGGAATTGTGGTTCGTTCCCGCCCGCTTCGGCGCCTATTCCTTCGAATGCAATGGCGTCGGCCACCCGTCCCTGGGCGAGCGCGGCGTGATCGACGTGGTGCGCTGAGATGATGACCAAGGTGGCCGCCCTGATCTTCGACGTGGACGGCACCCTGGCCGAGACCGAGGAGGCGCATCGCTACGCCTTCAACCGCGCCTTTTCCGAGGCCGGGCTGAGTTGGACCTGGAACCAGCCCCTCTATCGCCAGCTTCTGAAGGTTTCTGGCGGCAAGGAGAGAATCCTGGCCTTCGCGCCCGACGCCTCGCCCGAACTGGTGGCGGCGCTGCACAACCGCAAGAACCAGATTTATACCAAGATGGTGGCCAGCGGGCAGGTGTCATTCCGTCCCGGCGTGGAATCCCTGATCTCCTCGGCCCGCGCCCAGGGCCTGAAACTGGCCATCGCCACCACCGCCGCGCGGGTCAATGTGGAGGCGCTGCTGGGCGCGCGCAAAGCCTTCTTCCACACCATCGCCTGCGCCGAGGACGTGCGGAAGAAAAAGCCCGACCCGGAAGTCTACGCCCTGGTCTTGAAGCGCCTGGATCTGCCCGCCGATATGTGCCTGGTGTTGGAAGATTCCGCCAACGGCGTGACGGCGGCCACCGCCCTCGGCCTCAAGGTGGTGGTGACTCCCAGCCTTTACACCAAGGGTCAGGATTTCAAGGCGGCCGCGGCGGTGCTGCCCGATTTCGGCGGCATCACCCTGGCCCGGCTGATCGAACTCAAAGGGTGAATCTCACCTCGGAATTTGCCGATATTCACCCGGCATTAGGAACTTTCGCGCCATAAACGAGATCGGCGCCGCCCGGTTCCTTTGTCTCTCGCGCCGGAGCTGCGGCGGCCCCATATGTGCGAAGGTGTTTTTTGCGAGAAGGGCTCGACCCGCGCGGTGAAATCCGCGCCGACACGCTGAAAGAATTCCATCATGGCCGAATCCGTCGACATCTTGTTCATCAATCCCGGCGACCGCAAGCAGATCTACCAGGATCTGGGTGACGAGTTCTGCGGTATCGAACCCCCGGTCTTCGCCGGCCTGTTCGCCACCTATGCCCGGCAGAAGGGCGCGTCGGTGGCCATCTACGACACACCCGCCATGATGGTCCCCGCCGCCGAAGCGGCCAGGGTGGCGGTGGAGGAATACGCGCCAAAGCTGGTGGTGGTTCCGGTCTATGGCTTCCAACCCTCGGCCTCGACCCAGAACATGGGCTCGGCGGGCAAGATCGCCCGGCTGATCAAGGAGGCCAATGCCGATATTCCGGTGTTGTTCACCGGCACCCATCCGGCGGCCCTGCCCCGGCGCACCATGCTGGAAGAGGCGGTGGACTTCGTCTGCGACCTGGAGGGTCCGGTCACCATCTGGAAAACGCTTCAGGCCATCAAGGCGGGCCAGGACAGCTTCGCCAATGTCCCCAGCCTGTGGTGGCGCGATTCGGAAGGGCGCATTCAGGCCCCCGCCGAGCGCGAGCCGCTGGTCACCGACCTGGATGGCGAGATGCCCGGCATCGCCTGGGATTTGCTGCCCATGGACCGCTACCGCGCCCATAACTGGCACTGCTTCACCCATATCAACGAGCGCCAGCCCTACGCCTCCATGCACACCTCGCTGGGCTGCCCTTATCATTGCAGCTTCTGCTGCATCAACGCCCCTTTCGGCAAGCCCAGCTACCGGCTGTGGAGCCCCCAGGTGGTGGTATCCGAGATCGACTTCCTGGTGGAGCGCTACGGCGTCAAGAACATCAAGTTCGTCGACGAGATGTTCGTGTTGAACAAGCGCCATGTGGCCGGGATCTGCGATCTGCTGGCGACGCGCGACTATGACGTCAACATCTGGGCCTATGGCCGCGTCGACACCATGCATGACGAGTTGCTGGATAAGTTGAAGGCTGGCGGCGTCAACTGGATCTGCCTGGGCATCGAAAGCGCCAGCGACTATGTGCGCGACGGCGCGGAGAAGGTCTTCACCAACCAGGACGTCATCGACACGGTGCGCCGCATCCAGTCGGCGGGAATCCACATCATCGGCAATTACGTCTTCGGCCTGCCCGATGACACCATCCCGCGCATGCAGCAGACCATGGATCTGGCCCAGGAACTGAACTGCGAATTCGCCAATTTCTACTCGGCCATGGCCTATCCGGGTTCCAAGCTTTACGACATGGCGGTGGAAAAGAATCTGCCCTTGCCGCGCGAATGGCATCACTTCTCCCAGCATGGCTACGAGACCCTGCCCCTGGCCAATGATGCCCTGAGCGCCGCCGATATCCTCGGCTTCCGCGACAAGGCCTGGATGGACTATTTCACCAACCCCAAATATCTGGACATGGTGCGCGATGTGTTCGGCCAGGAAGTGGTCGACCATGTGGGCCGCATGACCCAGGTGCCGATG
Organism: Paramagnetospirillum magnetotacticum MS-1; assembly: GCF_000829825.1. NCBI lineage: Bacteria > Pseudomonadati > Pseudomonadota > Alphaproteobacteria > Rhodospirillales > Magnetospirillaceae > Paramagnetospirillum > Paramagnetospirillum magnetotacticum. The sequence continues at coordinate 89,363 of NZ_JXSL01000025.1, forward strand.
AAGCGCAAGATCCTGGGCCAGTGATGACGGCGCCCAAGCCGCCGGTCTTTCGGGTGGCGTTCTCCACGCCCTGGTTCGCCATCGAGGAGAGCGTGCCCGAGACTCCGGGCGATTTGCCCCATTACCGGCTGACCGCCTCGGATGGGGCGATCTGCATGCCCTTCACCCCCGAAGGCGACGTGCTGCTGGTGCGTCAGTACCGGCACGCCCTGGGGCGCCATACCCTGGAAGTGCCGTCGGGCGGACTGGATGGAGACGAGGGCTGCGCCGCCGCGGCCATCCGCGAGATCGCCGAGGAGACCGCCCATGCGGTCGCCGACGTGCGCCTGCTGGGCATCGCGCGGCCACAGCTCAACCGCAACACCCAGCGGGAGTTCTTCATGCTGGCCTTCGATGCGATGCCCATCGCGGGCGCCGAACCCGAGGCGGGTATGGAACTGGTGCGCATGACGCGGTTGGAACTGGCACAGGCCATCCGTACCGGCGTGATGGAACAGCCAGCGGCCATCGGGTTCATCGGGCTGGCATCGGTCAAGCTGGGCCTCGACATCCTGTCGGCGCCCATGGACGAGATCAAGGCACGGGCGAGGGCCCTGCCGCAGGGAGGGAAGGCAGATGAAGGTTGAGGTACAAAAGACCCCGCTGGACGGCGTGCTGCTGATCACGCCGCCCACCATCTTCGAGGATTTCCGGGGCCATTACATCGAGACCTACAACCGCGAGCTCTACAATGCGGCCGGGATCACCGTGGATTTCGTCCAAGACGACATCTCGGTGTCCCAGCACAACGTGCTGCGCGGCATCCATGGCGATGGCGGCACCTGGAAGCTGGTGTCGTGCCTGCATGGCCGTTTCTATCTGGCGGTGGTCAACAACGATCCCGACTCGCCCCAATACCGCAAATGGACGGGCTTCACCCTGTCCGACACCAACCGGCATCAGGTACTGATTCCGCCGAAATTCGGCAATGGCCATCTGGTCTTGAGTGACTGGGCCATCTTTCACTACAAGCAGAACAGCCAATACGACCGCTCGTCCCAGTTCACCATTTTGTGGAACGATCCGGCCTATGGCATCTGGTGGCCGCGCACCGACCCCATCTTGTCGCGCCGCGACCAGGGTCTGGACTGACGGATCCGCGAAGGGAGAATCGGGGTGGAAAAGAAGCGCGCGCTGATCACCGGGGTCACCGGCATGGTGGGGTCCCATATGGTGGACTTCCTGCTGGAGAACACCGACTGGGATATCTGGGGGGCGTGCCGCTGGCGCAGTCCGCTGGACAATCTGCGGCACCTGATGGGTCGCATCAATGCGCGCGACCGCCTGTTCCTCACCGATTTCGAACTGCGCGACACCATCTCCATGATCCGCATGGTCGAGGAGGTGAAGCCCGATTACGTCTTCCACCTGGCGGCCCAGTCCTATCCCAAGACCAGCTTCACCGCGCCCTTGGACACGCTGGACACCAATATCATGGGGACCGCCCGTCTGTTGGAGGCGTTGCGTCCCTTAGGCGATGGGCCGGTGATCCATGTCTGCGCCTCGTCCGAGGTGTTCGGCCGGGTTCCCGCCGAAAAACTGCCCATCGACGAGGAATGCACCTTCCACCCCGCGTCCCCCTATGCCATCTCCAAGGTGGGGACCGATCTGGTCGGGCGCTATTACGCCGAGGCCTATGGCATGCGGGTGATGACCACGCGCATGTTCACCCATACCGGTCCCCGGCGCGGCGATGTCTTCGCCGAATCCACCTTCGCCAAGCAGATCGCCATGATCGAGGCGGGAATCATTCCCCCGGTGGTCAAGACCGGCAATCTCAAATCCATGCGCACCTGGGCCGATGTGCGCGACGCGGTCAGGGCCTATTACCTGCTGGTCACCAAGGACCCTCAGCCCGGCGCCTATTACAATATCGGCGGCACCTTCTCGTGCACGGTAGAAGACATGCTGCATCATCTGCTGTCGCTATCGACCGTCAAGGATATCCGGGTCGAGACCGATCCCGGCCGGGTGCGGCCCATCGACGCCGATCTTCAAGTGCCCAACACCGCCAAGTTCAGGGCTCATACCGGCTGGGAGCCGGTCATCGCTTTCGAGAAGACCATGGCCGATTTGCTGGAATACTGGCGCGACGCCATCCGCTCGGGCCGGGTCTATCCCAACCGATGAGCATGGACGATCTTTCCGCCATCGTCCTGGCCGGGGGCAAGGGCACCCGCATCGCCGGGCTGTATCCCGACATTCCAAAGCCGATGATCCCCGCCGCTGGCCGTCCCTTTCTCCATTGGGTGACCGAGTGGCTGGTGCGTCGTGGCGTCAGTGACGTGGTGCTGTCACTGGGTCATAAGGCCGAGGTGATCGAGGACTGGGCCGCCCGCCGCAATGCCGAATTGAAGGGGAGGGCGCGGCTTGCCTGCCTGCGCGAGTCCCGCCCGCTGGGCACCGGCGGCGCGGTGATCGCCTGCCTGGATTCGTGCCGGGACTGGGTGTTGGTGATGAACGGCGATTCCCTGCTGGACGCCGGTATCGGCCCGCTGTTTCACCGGGTGCAAGAGGCAGGTCTGGACGGGGCGATCATCGGCGTCGACGTGCCCGACGCCTCGCGCTTTGGTTCGTTGACGGTTGGCGGTGATGGACTGCTGCGCGGTTTTGCCGAAAAGCGGCCGGGGGCGGGGTTGATCAATGGGGGTGTTTACATCTTCAGGAAGTCTATATTTGACGGATTTCAAAGAAATGAAGTGATGAGTATGGAGAGTGACATCTTTCCGGCTTTACTTGCGGCAAGCGCCTCCATAGTTGTTGATGTGTGTACTGGATCATTTCTTGATATCGGAACGCCTGAATCTGTCGTTCTTGCCGATGAATTCGTTAATATTCTGTTTTAATGGGGTAAGAGTTTATTAACGCTCTCGTTCTATCATTTATGTCTGCATCTTGATGTTTGTCATCCCCGATACGGAGTTGATGCGGTTTCGAGCGGGGTGGGGTTGCGATCGATGTCTTTCGTGGTGACGAAAACGCCGTTCCGCGTGTCGTTCTTCGGGGGAGGGACCGACTATCCGGCCTGGTATCTGGCCAATGGCGGGGCCGTTCTGTCCTCGGCCATCCGCCAGTACTGCTACATCACCTGCCGCTATTTCCCACCCTATTTTCCGCACATGCACCGCATCGTCTGGTCGCATATCGAGGTGGTGCAGTCCATCGGCGAGATCCTGCATCCAGCGGTGCGTGCCGCTTTGCCGGTTTATGGCTTCAATGATGATCGCGGGGTGGAGATCCATCACCAGGGCGATCTTCCGGCCCGCACCGGCATCGGTTCCAGTTCCTCCTTCGCGGTAGGCTTGATTCAGGCCCTGAAGACCATGCGGGGCGAGGCCATCGGCAAGCACGATTTGGCCCTGGCCGCCATCGACCTGGAGCGCAATATCCTGGGCGAGGCGGGGGGCTATCAGGATCAGGTGGCGGCGGCCTATGGCGGGCTCAACATCATCCGCTTCAATACCGACGGCTCCATCCGGGTCGAGCCGCTGGGTCTTTCGGCCGAGCGCAAGGCGGCGCTGGAAGGCCGTCTCATGCTGTTCTACACCGGCATGAACCGTTTCTCCGCCGAACTGGCCAAGAAGATCGTCGGCAATATGGACGCCAAGAACGAGCGGCTGCTTCGCATGCACGCCATGGTCGACGAGGCGGCGGCCATTCTGCGTCACGGCGATCTGGACGATTTCGGCCGCATGCTGGACGAGACCTGGCGTCTGAAGCGTGGCCTGGAAAGCGGCATCACCACCTCGGCGGTGGATGAGGTCTATGAAAAGGCCATGGCGGCCGGGGCGCTCGGCGGCAAGCTGCTGGGCGCGGGCGGGGCCGGTTTCATGGTGTTCTACGTGCCCGAGGGCGCCGCCGCCGCGGTGCGCCGCGCCCTGGGGCCGCTGATCAATGTGCCGTTCGAGATCGACGAGGAAGGCGCCCGCGCCATCGAGGATGGGCGGGGATAGAGCGCCGAGGAGGCTTGGAGCCCAGATGAGTGTCGTGAAAAGGACCCCGTTTCCGCTTCGCCTCCCCAATGACCGCCTCGAAGCGGTGCATGGGTCGCTGGATGCCGCCTTTGCCGCCCATGACTATGTCTATGTCGCCCGTTTCGGGGCTGAACGACCCGAATTGCGCGGCGCGGCGCTGATCTTATTGGGCAACCGGCTGGGTGGCGAGATCGTCCTGGACCGCCATGGCGTGCACAGCGCCTTTGCCTGTCTCTACCGCGCCTATGGCGCCTGGCGCGATGGCGACGAGGCCGCGGCCGAACGCTGGGTCGCCGAAGGTCTCGAACTGGGCGACGAGACCGGGAAGCTGGAACGTCTTCGGGCGCTGATGGCGCGCCAATCCTTCCGTGTGGTCTTCCATTCCGATTTCGGCCGTCCCGAACGGTTGTTCGGCTTCTTCGAAGTGCCGGGGGTGGAGATGATCCTTACCTCGCATATGCTGGGCGACGAGCGGACCACCCTGCCCATGGGCGAGCCCCTGTCCAGCCGCGTGCCGCCCGGCCTGCCGGTGGATCTGGTCCTGATCGACGACTTCAAGATGATGCCCGTGGGGTTGCGCGATTTCGGCGCGCCCGTGGTGGTCAATCCCCATGACCACGAATGGTATTACGAGATGCTCGACGAGGTGATGCCCGAGGTGGATCTGGTGGTCAATCTCAGCACCTGGGAAGAGGTGGAACTGAACCGCGCCTTTGGTGTCCAGGGCACCACCTTCTTCTATCCCCTGTCGCTGAAGGTTCCCCAGGTGAGCGGCCTCAAAAAGGCCTTCGACGACAGGCGCGAAAGGGAATGCGACATCGTCTTCACCGGCGGCGTGACCCACGACTTCTACCGCGACAAGCGCCAGCGCATCGTTTCCCTGGCCCGCCTCGATCCCAAATTCGAGGTTCGCGTGGTGGAGGGTTATCTGGAATACAGCCAATTCTATGGTCTGCTGTCCAATTCCCGCTTTACCATCAACAGTGTGCGCGCCACCAATTCACTGAGCATCCGGCCCTTCGAGTCCCTGGCCCATGGCGCCTTGCAGCTGGTCGAGGAAGAAAGCGGCGTGCCTTACATCTTCAGCGAGGACTTCGCCTGCTTTCCCCGCTACCGGCTGGAACATTCGGTGGCCGATATCGAGACCCATCTCAATAATTACGACGCCATCCTGGCCGAGTTCCTGCCCCAGGCGGAACGGCTGGAAGCGGAATTGAACGATATGATGCCCGATGCCGAGAATCTTCGGGCCCAGCGCTTCCTGCGCCACCTGTTCTTCATGACCGAGGTGGAGATGGGCGGCGTGCGCAAGGCGAATCAGCCTCTGGCCGAGCCGGTCGAGCGTGACTGGGTGGGAATCAACGAGCCCTGGCTGCTGGCCCAACGGCCCGATCAGGCCAAGCGCGTCTTTGATCAGGCCCGTTCGCCCTACTGGGTGCGCCGGGCCATCGCGGCCACTGCCGCCTTCAAGAACGATTGGATGGAGGCGTTCTACCGGACCGTCACCGAGGGGCTTGCGCAATTTCCCGATTCGCTGGGGCTGGAATATACGCGGGCCATGTGTTTGCGCCTGGGCGGTTTTCCCGAGACGGCGGAAAAGTCGTTGCGCAGGGTGGTGGACGGCGGTCTCAGCCTCAGGGCCAACGAAAGCTTTCCCCGGCAGCTTGACCGCCTTAACGGCTTTTACTGGCTGGCCGATGCCAAGGTCCGCGACCGCTGCCCCGCGCTGGAGCCTCTGGCGCCCGAGGCGACGGTCTGGCGCAGCTATGCCCTCAACCATCTCGCCGACATGGCCCTCGACCGGGCCCGCGCTCTTAAGGAAAGCGAGGCGGTGACGGAATATGTCCGCGCCGCAGCCCTTGCCGACCGTTCACTCTCCATGTTCGCAAACAATGAAGGTGCCCAGCGGCTTTATATCCGCGCCGCCTTTGGCCTGGCCGATAACGGCGTGGAGGAGTGGTTCGCGGTGTTCGGCGACAATCTGGCCACCGCCATCGACAACGACTATACCGCGCTTCACGATCTGTCGCCCCTGGCCATCCACCTGTACATGTCGCGCGGCCGGATCGCCGAGGCCCAGGGAGTCATCGACCGGTTGGGAGTCTTCCTCAAACGCACCGTCGTGACGCCGGACCTGTGCCCCGAGGCGATCGCCTTGGCCCGGCGGTATGGATTACCTCTGCGCGGCGTGGATCTCGCTGCCGCCGCCTGACTTGCAACACCACCACCCGGCCGCCAGAATCGCGGTGGACGTCCAAGGAGAAGCCATGAGTCCCCAGACCCTTCGCTACGGAACCGCTGAAATCGCTTCCCATTTCGGGGTGGCGCCCTCCGATCTGCCGCCCCAGGTGGTGACGCTGATCGAGGCCGCCGACTTTTCCCATCACCGCTTTGAAGGCGAGGAGCGCGACCGGCTGATCCTGCGCATCCTGCGCGAGTTGGAGCGCCCGCTGGAGGCGGCCGGAGCGCATCGCCACGCGCGCTGGGAAGCGGGGTGGAGCGAGAACCTGGAGGCCTTCCGCAGCTCGGGCTTCGACCTTGCCGCCCTGGTGCCGCGTTTCGTGCGCCGGGGCGAGCCGGTCCGCATGCAGGGCGACTACATCCAGCCGCACTCGCCCGATTTCGACGTGGATTATATCCGGGTGTTGGTCAGCTGGATCTATTGCCGCTATTTCGCCGACGCGACCGAGATCCATGAATTCGGCTGCGGCACCGCCCAGAATCTGGTGCCCGCCGCCCGTCTGTTTCCCGGCCGCCCGCTGTTCGGCTACGACTGGGCCTCGGCCAGCCGTGAGATCATCGCCGAGATGGCCAAGCATCACGGCTTCAACATCCAGGGCCGGGTGCTCGACATGTTCAAGCCCGGTGACGAGGTGAGGCTGGGCGACGGCGCCGGGGTGATCACCATCGGCTCGCTGGAGCAGCTGGGCACCGAGTTCAACGCCTTCCTCGATTTCCTGCTGGCGCAAAAGCCCCGCATCGTCGCCAATCTCGATTGCTTCAACGAATTGCACGATTCCGAGCGTCTGCCCGACGTTCTGGCCGAGCGTTATGACCGCAAGCGCAACTACCTCTATGGCTGGGTCACCCGCCTGCGCGAATTGGAGGCCCAGGGACGGGTTGAAATCCTGGATTTCCGGCGCACCTATGGAAGTCTGTTCCATGACGGCCACAGCTTCGTGGTGTGGAGGCCGAAATGACCGCCAAGCGCCGGGTCTATTTCAACGAATTCAACTTGTTGATGGGCAACACCACCTATCTGCCCCTGGTGTCGGGCCTGCTCAAGGCCTATGCCCTGACCCGCCCGGCCCTGGTGGATTCCTATGAGTTCATGCCCTTCCACTTTCACATCGAGGCGCCCGGCCCCATCGTGGACCGGCATCAAGACCCGTTCGTCGCCGCCTTTTCCCTGTCCTTGTGGAACGAGCAGCTAAGTCTGGACGTGGCCCGCAAGGTCAAGGCGCGCTTTCCCCAATGCGTCATCGTCATGGGCGGCGCCCAGGTGCCGCACCGGCCGGAAAGCTTCTTTGCCGCCCATCCTTTCCTGGACGTGGCGGTGAGGGGCGAGGGCGAGGAGGCCTTCGCCGATATCCTGGAACGTCTGGCAGAGGGGCGGCGCGACATGGACGGGCTGCCCGGTATTTCCTGGCGCACGCCCGAAGGTGAGGTCCGGATCGACCATTCGGAACGTCCCTTCCAGCGGGACCTGGATGCCTATCCCTCGCCCTATCTGACCGGCTTGTTCGACGACCTTTTCGTCAATCATCCCGACAAGAATTTCCAGGCCATCATCGAGACCAATCGCGGCTGTCCCTTTCACTGCACCTTCTGCTACTGGGGCAAGGGCGGGCTTAGCCGCAAATACCGCTATACCAGCCTGGAACGGACCTTCGGCGAGATCGAGTGGATGGCGGCGCACGGCATCCGTTATCTGTTCAATGCCGATTCCAATTTCGGCATGCACCGCCGCGATATCGAGATCGCGCAAAAGATCGTCGAGACCAAGCAGGCCAAGGGTTTCCCCGAGGCCTTCCGGTCCTGCTACGGCAAGAATACGGACGAGAAGATCCTGGAAATCGGCCGCTTGCTGCACAAGCACGGGCTGGAGAAAGGCATCACCATCAGCTACCAGAGCATCTCCCCCGAGGTGCAAAAGAACATCAAACGCGACAACATCAAACTGTCGGTGGCCGAGGGGCTTCAGCGCGCCTTCAACGAGGCGGGCGTGCCGGTCTATACCGAGCTGATCCTGGCCCTTCCCGGCGAGACGGCCGAAAGCTGGGTCAAGGGCATCGACACGGTGCTGGAGGCCGGGCTGAAGAACCAGCTTTACCTCTATATCTGCCAGGTGCTGCCCAATACCGAACTGGCCGATCCCGATTACATGGCCCAGTTCGGCATCCGCACCCACCGGGTCAAGGCCCTGCCGGTGCACGGCAGCGTGACCGATCCCGATTGGGTGACCGAGTTCGAGGAGATTCTGATCTCCACCAACACCATGTCGGTGGAGGACTGGCGGCGCATGCTGGCCTTCTCCTGGGCGGTGATGCTGCTGTTCAGCCTGAAGGCCGGGTTCTTCGTGATGCTTTGGCTGTCGGCGCGCCTGGGCGTGTCCTATTCCGCCTTCCCCCTGTGGCTGGCCGACCGCTCCTATGATGGCGGGCGCACGCCCTTGTTCGCCGACATCATCGCCGGTTTCTGGGCCAAGACCGACGACCTGCTGGCGGGCGGCGGACGCGGCACCGAGGTGGAGGGAACCGGCGGCATCTATTGGGAAGAGGAAGAGGCCGCCTGGCTGAAACTTGCCAAGGACCCGGCGCGGGGCTTCGCCGAAATGGGCGAATTGCTGGCCGAGTTCCTGAGCGGGCGCGGAGTCGCGTTCGACCCAGAGGAACTGGCCGAGGTGGTGCGCTATCAGAGTCTGGCGGTGCCGACCCTGAACACCGTGACCACGGGCGGAGCCCATGACTTCGTCTTCAACCTGCCCCAGTGGTTCGAACACTTCTTCGACGCCGCCCGCCCCGCTCTCGAGCGCAGCGGCGGCCGCCTGAAGGTCGAGCCCGTGGACTATGCCGGCGATCTGCCGCGCCTGGCCCGCGAAGTGCTGCTGTGGGGCCGCAAGAGCGGACGTCTGCTCAATCAGACGGGAGTGTGAGCGCCGCAAAAGAAAAGGCCCGCCGGAGTGATCCGGCGGGCCTCTTTTTGTCTGTCAGGCTCAGCCCTTGGCGAAGCCGACCAGGGAGTCGATGATCTGCTGGGCTCCGATGCCATACCAGTTGTGCAGGGCGTCGCGGCCGCCATAAGTGTAGCAGTAGCCCTTCTCCACCGGCAGGCCCAGACGCTTCAGCGGCACGGTCGCACCGGCATCGGCCAGGACTTCGGCGACGGCGCTGCCCATGCCGCCCGGCAGGAAGTGCTCCTCCAGGGTGGCGACCTTCTTGGCGCCCTTGACGGCGGCAAGCAGGGCCTGGGCGTTGACCGGCAGGCGATAGAGATCGACCACACCGGCGTCGATGCCCTTCTTGGCCAGAACCTCGGCGGTCTCCAGCGCGGCATGGGTCATGATGCCGGTACCCACCAGCATGATGTCCTTGCCGGGCCGCAGCACTTCGAGGCCGGGGCGGAAGTCGTGACCGGCCTTGTACAGGTCGGGCAGGGTCTGGCGGTCGAGGCGGACATAGTTGATCCGCCGTTCCTTGATGGAACGTTCGGCCACGTCGGCGGCCATCACGCTGTCCGAGACGCTGTCGATCTCGATGGTCGGGAAGGCACGCATCACGGCGATGTCTTCCAGCATGTGATGGGTGGGGCCCGAATCCTGGTAGCCGAAGCCCGCGCCCACGCCGACCAGGGTCAGCGGAATCTTCATCATGCAATTGTTGACGCGAACCTGTTCCAGGCAGCGCAGGGTGATGAAGGGGGCGATGGCGTAGGCGAAGACCTTCTTGCCCGCCATGGCGAGGCCCGAGCCCACCACGATGGCGTTCTGCTCGGCGATGCCAGCATTGATGAACTGGTTGGGCAGGTCCAGGCGGATCTTGTCCAGGGCCGGTGCGCCCATATCCGCCGAGATGATGATCACGTCACGGTCCTGGCGGGCGATCTCGTAGACCCGGGTCCAGAAGGCGTCGCGTTGGGGGAGATTTGAGGTAACGGCGCTCATCGGAGGAAGCTCCTTTCCAGGTCGGCCCTAGCCTTTTCAACCATGGCTCCGGTGGGAGCGGCTCCGTGCCAGATGGGTTCGTTGGACATGCACTCGATACCCTTGCCCTTGACGGTGTCGGCGATGATCACCATGGGCTTGGTCGAGCGGCGCGAGCGGGCATAGGCCAGCACGTTCATCAGCTCGTCGGTGTCGTGGCCGTTGATGCGCTCGACAGCAAAGCCGAACGAGGCCCACTTGTCGCCCAGGGGCTCGAGGCGGATCAGGTTCTCGGTGAAATCGGTCGTGCACAGATAATTGCGGTCGACGATGGTCACCAGATTGTTCAGCTGGTGATGGCCGACGAACATGGCGGTTTCCCAGATGGAGCCCTCGTAGAGCTCGCCGTCGCCCAGCAGGGTGACCACCAGATGGTTCTTGCGGTCCATGCGCGCCGCCAGGGCCAGACCGGCGGCCGAGCCGAAGCCCAGGCCCAGCGAACCGGCCGTGGTCTCGACACCGGGGACGGTGTGCTGCAGATGGACGCCGAAAATGCCTTCAGCCTGGGCGAACTTCTCCAGTTCCTTGGGGTCGAAGAAGCCGACATCGGCCAGGATGGCGTAGAGCGCCGGGCTGGCCTGTCCCTTGGACAGGATGAAGCGGTCGCGGCCCTCCCACTTGGGGTCCGTCGGATCGACGCGGAGGATGCCGCCGTGATAGAGGGCGACCAGAATCTCGATGCAGGACATGCAGGAGGTTACGTGACCAGTCCGGGCCTTGATGCAGGTCTCGAGGGTCATTCGCCTCAGCTTCTCGGATTTCTCCACGAGATCGGGGGCGCGGCTGTTTGAGCCGGCAGGGGTCTTGGACATGGTCCGGAATTCTCCTTCTGAGAACGAATAGCGGTTCCCGCGGGGCTGCACCCTGTGGGGGCGGCGCGACTGCGACCGACTTCGCCCTAGTTACGCATCGGGCTGCTTTACATTTCCTTACCCGGTATAAAAAATCCTGGGCTTAAGGCAGGGGTGGCGCCGCGTCCCGGCGCAGGCGGCCGGACAGGCCCGCCATGACGGCGGTCCCCACCGCAACCAGCCCGGCTTCCAGCCCTAAGGTTCCCGCCACGCCCAGCCCGGCGGCCAGGGTTCCCGCCGCCAGCCCGCCCAGGGCATCCATGCCGAAACGAAGCGCGGTGAAATAAGAGATCACCCGTCCGCGAATGGCGTCGGGGGCCATGGATTGCAGCAAGGAATTGGTGGAGACATTGACCGAGCTGATCCCCAGCCCGATGCAGAACGCCGCCGCCAGGGCGGGTTCCAGACGGGGGCTCAGCCCCAGGCCGCCCAATCCCAGCGCCGCGAAGACCCAGCCCATCACCACCAGGCGGACGAGCTGGTCCAGGTTGTGGCGGGTGGCCACCAGCATGGTGGCGGCCAGGGCTCCGCCGCCCGTTGCGCCCAGCAGCCAGCCCAGGGTGCGGGCATCGCCTCCGAAACTCTCCTTGGCCAGGATGGGCATGAGGACCACATAGGCCGAGCCCGCCAGATTCAACCCTGCCACGCTGAGCAGCAGGGTGCGGATGGTCCGGTTGGTCCAGGCGAAAGCCAATCCTTGCCGGAAGGCCTCGCCCAGTCCGCCAGGGGCGGTTGCGGGGGGCTGGGGCGGCTGGCGCCAGACGGCGAAGGCCACCCCCAGAAAGGAGGCGGCATTAATGGCGAAGCACCAGGATTCCGAGGTGAAGGCCAGGATCAGCCCGGCCAGGGGCGGGCCAATGAAACGGGCGGAATTGAACAGCGAGGCGTTGAGCGCGATAGCGGACCTCAGCAAGGCGCGGTCCTCGACCATGCCGCCCAGCATGGATTGGCGCAGCGGCGTATCGAAACTGTTCAGCACCCCGAACAGCGCCGCCAGGACCACCAGATGGGCGGGCGTCACCATGCCCAGCGCGGTCATGGCCGCCAACAAGGACGCCTGGGCGATCATCAACGCCTGAACCGTCAGGAACAGGCGGCGGCGGTCGAAGCGGTCGATGAACAGCCCGGCCAGGGGCGAGATCACCAGTTGCGGCGCCTGGGACAAAAAGGCGGTGACGCCCAGCAACACCGCCGAGCCGGTCAGGCGATAGACCAGCCAGCTCATGGCCACACTTTGCACCCAGGTGCCCAGGATGGAGAGCGCCTGGCCCGCGAAGAAGCTGCGGAACCGGGGGGCCTTGAGGGCGGCGAGGGCTTTAATAGCCGCCACGATCCGCTTGGGGCGCGGGCGCGATGTCCTTATAGGTGGCGGCCAGGGCCGACAATCCCCGCGCCAGCACCATGGTGTCGATGCCCACCGCGACGAAGGTCGCTCCGGCAGCCAGATATTTGCGCGCCAGAGTCTCGTCGGCGGCGAGGATGCCGCTGGGTACCCCCAGGTGGTTCAAGGTCGCCAGGGCCTTCTCGATCTCGGCCTGAACTTCCGGGTGCGACGGCGCTCCCAGATGGCCCAGCGAGGCGGCCAGATCGGCGGGGCCGATGAAGATGCCATCGACCCCATCCGTGGTGGCGATGGCTTCCAGATTGCGCAATCCGGTGACCGTCTCGATCTGCAGCAGCAGGCACAGTTCGTCCGACGCGGTCTTGAGATAGTCGCCGACGCGGCCCCAGCGTGACGCGCGCGCCAGGGCGGCGCCCACGCCCCGCACGCCCCGGGGCGGGTAATGCATGGCGGCGACAGTGGCGGCGGCCTGTTCCGGCGTATCGATCATGGGGACCAGCAGGGTCTGGGCGCCGATGTCCAGCAACTGCTTGATCAGCGCCGTATCACCGATCACCGGGCGCACAATGGGGTGGCTGGGATAAGGTGCGACCGCCTGCAACTGGGCCAGCAGCAGCGGCACGTCGTTGGGGGCATGCTCTCCATCGATCAGCAGCCAGTCGAACCCGGCACCCGCGCAGATTTCCGCCGTATAGGGATTGGCGAGACCGACCCACAGGCCGATCTGCTTGCGGCCTTCGGCCAGGGCGCGCTTGAAGGGGTTCTGGGGCAGTTGCATGACTGTCTCCTCCGACCAGTTCGTCATCCCAGATAGCGCTTCGCGCTTCCGGGATGACGAAAAGAAAAGGGTTAAACGAACCGGCAGGCGATGGCGCCCAGCGGGCCGTAATCCACATGGAAGGTGTCGCCCGCCCTGGCCGGGACCGGGCGGGTGAAGGACCCGGCCAGCACCACTTGGCCCGGCTCCAGCGCGATGCCGTGGGGCGCGAACTTCTTGGCCAGCCAGGAAATGCCATGCGCCGGGTGATTGAGCACACCGGCGGCCACGCCGGTCTCCTCGATGACGCCGTTCCTGTACATGATGGCCGCCACCCAGCGCAGATCCACATCCATGGGCTTGATCGGACGTCCGCCCATGACGATGCCCGCATTGGCGGCGTTGTCGGAGATGGTGTCGAAGACCTTGCGCGGGCGCTTGGTTTCGGGATCGAGGCGATGGCAGCGGGCGTCGATGATCTCCAGCGACGGGATGACGTAATCGGTAGCGGAGAGCACCTGGGTCAGCGTCACGTCGGGGCCTTCCAGCCGGTCCTTCAGGATGAAGGCCAGTTCCACCTCGACCATGGGGACGATGAAGCGCGCCATGGGAATGTCGGTGCCTTCGCCGAACACCATGTCGTCGAGCAGCGTGCCGTAATCGGGCTCGTCGATCTGCGACGATTGCTGCATGGCGCGCGAGGTCAGGCCGATCTTGTGGCCCACCACTTTGCGGCCCTCGGCAATCTTGGTCTTCACCCAGGCGCTTTGGATGGCATAGGCATCGCTCATGCCCATTTCGGGATGGTCGAGGGAAATCTGGCCGCATTGATGGCGGGTCTGCTCTGCCTGGTGCAGGCGGGCGGCGGCGGCGGCGATCTGGTCGGACGTGAGAGCCATGGGTCAAGCCTTCTTGAAACGGGCGTGGACGTTGTTCTTCTTGAATGTGCCACCCTCGTCGAACTCGTAGAGCTCCATGGAGAGCGCGAAATATCCCGACTCATACAGGGGCGCGAAGTGGTCCGTCATCATGGCGAACAGGTCTTCGCAGGTCTTTTTCTTTTCGGCCTCGGTCCGTCCCGCGCCGATCTTCAGCGTGCAGTGGACAAAGCCGTAATCTTCCTGGTCATCGGCCATGACATAGTCGGAAAGCTCGATGGCGCGGGCCCGGATGCCGCCGATGGGGAAAACGCCGCCTTGGCCGATCAGGACCTGATTGACCTTCTTCAGCATTCCCCGGATATCGGCGCGGTCCTTGATGTTGTCGGTGTACTCGGCGATGAAGTGGGGCATGGAATCCTCCCGCAAGGCGTGACCGGCACGGCACCGCAAGCCGTGCCGGTCTTTTGGACTCGGTCAGGCGGCCACGGGGAAGACCGCGTTCACCTGGCCGGTTCCGGCCGCCTCGAAATAGGGCGTGACGATCTCGACACCGCGGTCGTACTTGTCCCAGCCCAGGGCGCCAAGCAGCATGGCGGTGTCATGCATCAGGCCCTCGCCGTGGCAGGTCTTGGCGTAGAGCGGCAGCATGTCGGTGAATTCCTTGAAGCGGCCTTCCTTCCACAGGTCCAGAGCCCGCAGATCCACCTGCTTGTAGAACTCGTTGGAGATGGTGAAGAAGTGATCCATGGTCTTCAACGCGGTGTTCGGGTGGATCGCATGGGACAGCGAGCCCGAGGCGACAATGGCGAAATTGCCGTCCATGCGGCGGATGGCTTCGCGGATGGCCTCGCCCACCTTGGCCGATTCCATGTGGTCATGGACAGTGCACAGACAGGCCACCGACACGACCTTGAAGCCGTATTCCTTGGCGCCCATCAGCCACATGGGGATCAGGGTGCCGTATTCCAGTTCCAGGCTGGCAATGTGGTGCGAGCGCACGGTGACGCCCTTTTCCTCGGTGGCGATCTTGGCGATCAGATCGCTCATCTCGGGGTTGCCCTCGTGCTCATAGGGCATGTCGGCCAGCAGATGGGGGAATTCGTTGGAGGTGAACACACCCTTGAAATGGGCGTTGCCATTGATGTGATAGGCGTTGTTCACCAGCCAGTGGGTGTCGAGCACGATGACCGTATCGACACCCAGTTCCTTCATGCGCTTGCCCATGGCGCGATGGCCGTCCACGGCCGACTGGCGGCAGCCCTTGAACGGGCCGTCCTGCTCGGACAGATACATGGTGGGGACGTGAGCGACCTTCGCGGCGAAAACAAGATTACCCATTTCGAACTCTCCTCTCTCGTTTGAAACACAGCCCTGAACTGACTTTTCTTGAGGTCACACACCCCAGCGCGGGATGTGATGGTTCCCCTTGGAGACGCAGACGTTTTTCACTTCCAGAAACGCCTCGTAGGAATAGTGACCGCCCTCGCGGCCGGTCCCCGAACCCTTGATGCCGCCGAAGGGCTGGCGCAGGTCGCGGACATTCTGGGAATTGACGAAGACCAGACCGGCCTCGATGCCTTCGGCCATGCGGATGGCCTTGGCGCCGTTCTCGGTCCACACATAGGAGGCCAGGCCGTAGGTGGTGGCATTGGCGATCTTCAGCGCCTCGGCCTCATCCTTGAACCGGATGACGCAGGCCACAGGCCCGAAGATCTCCTCCTGGGCGACGCGCCAGGAATTGTCCACATCGGCCAGGACGGTGGGCTTCACGAAATTGCCGTTCTTCAGGTGAGCGGGCAGGCCCTCGGGCTCGCCCAGGCCACCGGCGACGACGCGTGCCCCTTCCTTGATGCCCAGTTCGATATAGCCGGTCACCTTCTTCCAGTGGTCCCGCGTGATCATGGGGCCCACATTGGTGGCCTCATCGAGGGGATCGCCCACCACCACCTTCTTGGTGCGCTCGGCCAGGGCCGCGACGAAGCGGTCGTAGATGCCGTCCTGGACCAGGATGCGGGTGCCGTTGGTGCAGCTTTCGCCGTTATTGCCGTAGACGGCGACGATGGCGGCATCCACGGCGCGCTCGAAATCGCAATCGTCGAAGACGATGTTGGGCGACTTGCCGCCCAGTTCCATGGAGTACTTCTTCAGCCCGCCGCTCTGGATGATGCGGTTGCCGGTGGCGGTGGAGCCGGTGAAGGACACGCCGCGCACATCCGGGTGCTTGACCAGGGCTTCACCCACCGCCGAGCCATAGCCGTGGACGATGTTGAACACACCGGCGGGAATGCCCGCCTCCAGGATCAGCTGTCCCAGGCGGTCGGCCGACAGCGGCGACAATTCGCTCATCTTCAAGACGGCGGTGTTGCCGAAGGCCAGGCACGGCGCCGTCTTCCAGGTCGCCGTCATGAAGGGCACGTTCCACGGCGAGATCAGGCCCACCACGCCCACCGGCTGATAGATGGTGTAGTTCAGGTGGTCGTTGGTGGGATAGGTCTCGCCGTCCACATGTTGGCAGGTGTCGGCGAAGAAGTAGAAATTGTCGGCGGCGCGCGGCACCAGCATCTTCTTGGTGCGCCAGTAGGATTGTCCCGTGTCCAGGCTTTCCAGCTTGGCGATCTCGTCCACATGCTGGTTGATCAGGTCGCCCACCTTGCGCAGCAGCTTGGCGCGCTGGGCAGGCGCCAGACCCGCCCATTTGGGGAAGGCTTCCTTGGCGGCCGCCACGGCCCTAGCCACCTCGGCCTCGCCACCGGCGGCGATCTGGCAGATCACCTCATTGGTGGCGGGGTTGAGATTGGCGATGGTGGAGGCGCTCTCCACATGCTTGCCGTTGATGAGATGCTTGATCATCGCGTTCAGCTCCGCTGGAAATAGGTTTCGTCGTCGACGATGAAATTGGTCAGGCGTCCGACGCCCTCGACCTCGGTCACCACCTCGTCGCCGGGCTTGACGTCGACGATGCCGTCGGGCGTGCCGGTCAGGATCAGGTCGCCGGGCGAAAGGGTCATGAAGGAGGACAGGTATTCGATCAGGGCGGGCACCCCGAACACCATGTCGCGGGTGTTGCCGGACTGGACCTTGGCCCCGTTCACATAGGTGGATATGTCGAGATTCATGGGATCGGCCACGTCGTCCCTGTCCACCATCCACGGCCCCAGCACGGTGCAGCCGTCACGGTTCTTGGTCCGCAGATTGGGGCGGTAGTAATTTTCCAGGAAATTGCGGATGGCATAGTCGTTGGCCACGGTGTAGCCCGCCACGAAGTCATAGGCGTCCGCCGCCTTGACGTCGCGGGCGGTGCGGCCGATGACCACCGCCAGCTCGCATTCGTAATGCATGAAACCGGCCTCGGCGGGCTTACGCGTCACGGCGCGGTGACCGATGAAGGTGCCCGGCCCCTTGATGAAGGCCAGGGGCTTCTCCGGCGCCTTGAAGGCCAGTTCCTTGGCGTGGTCGGCATAGTTGATGGCCAGCGCGAAACTGGTGCCGGGCGACACGGGCGGCAGCCACACCACCTTGTCTTCGGCCACTCGGCGTCCGTCGGCCAGGATCACCGTGTCGCCCTCGACCTGGGCGTCGTGAATGGCGCCGTTATAGGCTACGCGTGCGCGCTTCATGCTGCGCCCTCCTCGATGGTGCATTCCAGGGCGCCCAGGCCCTCGATCTCGATGCGCACATGGTCACCGCGTCCGGCAGTGGGCACCGCGCCGACCGGATAGCCCAGCGTCAGCACATCGCCTTGCCCCAGGTTCATGAAGGCGGTGACATCGGCCACCAGTTGCGGCGCCGGGCGAACAAGACTGTCCAGGCGGCGCTCGGCTTTCAGCTCGCCGTTGACGAAGGTCTTGATCACCAGATTATGCGGATCGGCGATCTCGGCCTTGTCCACCACCCAGGGGCCGACGGGGCAGGCGCCGTCGAAGCACTTTTCCTGCACTGGCGGGCGATAGACGCTGTCATTGGGCACCGAGAGGTCGAGCACGATGGTGTAGCCGCCCACTGTGTCCAAAGCCGTCTCGGGATTGGCTCTTGCGGTCTGGCGCTTGAAGACGAGGCCCACCGAGGCACCCAGTTCCACCCGCTCGGCATAGGCGGGCAGGCGCACCCGTCCGCCATGGCCCAGATGGGTGTTCTTGGGCTTGAAATAGAGCACCGGCACGGTGGGCGGGGCCTTGTACGGGTCGGCGTTCAGCCGCTCGCCGAAGCGCTCCATGGTGGAGACCTCGTTTAAGAGCGGGCCGTAGATCCAGCCCGTCACAGCCGGAGCGAAGGAGCCCTCGGCAATGGCCAGTCTGCGGCCGCCCAGATCCAGGCTGGTTCCGTCGGGAGTGACGGCTCCGCTGGTGGGGGCGGAGGCGCCGGGAAGGTTGATGCGTGCGATTCGCATGGTGGAGTTTCCTTATGCCTCAGCCTGTGACGTGGACCAGCCACAGGGCCAGCGGCGGGAAGAACACCAGGACCAGGATGCGGATGAAGTCCGAAGCCAGGAAGGGCAGCACACCCATCGCGGTCTCCTTCAAGGGCACGTCCTTGGCGATCTTGTTGATGACGTAGAGATTCATGCCCACCGGCGGATGGACCAGGCCGATCTCGACCACCATCAGGGCGACGATGCCGAACCAGATGGACTTGTCCTCGATGCTCATGCCGTAGAAATCCAGGCCCAGCACCACCGGATAGAAGATCGGGATGGTGAGCAGGATCATGGCGAGAGAGTCCATGACACAACCCAGCAGCACATAGATGGCGATGATGGTGAACAGCACGCCCACGGGCGGCATGCCGCTGTTCTTCACCCAATTAGCCAGTTCGGTGGGCATCTGGGTGAGCGCCAGGGCCGAGTTCAGAAGATCGGCGCCGATCAGCACCATGAAGATCATGGCGGTGGCGATGGCGGTGCCGAAGATGCTCTGCTTCAGGTCCTTGAAGCGCATGCCGCCCGAGACCACGGCAATGATGCCGCAGGCCGCCGCGCCGATGGAGGCGGCTTCGGTGGGATTGGCCCAGCCGCCATAGATGCCGACGATCACCACCAGGAAGACCAGCAGCACGGGCAGGATGCCCACCTGTGCCTTCAGCATCTCCTTGATCGAGACCCGCTCGCTGGCGGGACCCGCCTTGGGATCGAAGGTGACGATGATGCGGATCACCGCCATATAGCCCAGCGCCGCGACGATGCCGGGAATGACGGCGGCCACGAACAGCTTGCCGATGCTTTCCTGGGTCAGCACGGCATAGATCACCAGGGGAACCGAGGGCGGGATCAGGATGCCCAGCGTGCCGCCCGCCGCCAGGGTGCCGGTGGCGAGGCGTCCGGAATAGTTCCGGCGCGTCAGTTCGGGCAGGGCCACCTGACCCATGGTGGCGGCGGTGGCGAGCGACGAGCCGCAGATGGCCCCGAAGGCGGCACAGGCTGCGGTGGCGGCATAGGCCAGTCCGCCCCGGAAATGGCCGATCAGGGTGCCCGCGGCATGGAACAGCGCCTTGGACAGCCCGCCATGGGTGGCGAACTGGCCCATCAGGATGAACAGCGGAATCACTGCCAGGTCGTAATTGGACAGCCGGGCGTAGACCAGATTGTTGAGCGTGAACAGCAGCGCGTTCAACTCGCCGTGGTTCAGCACCATGTAGATGCCGGTGGCGGCCAGGAACATGGCGACGCCGATATGGATGCGCACCACCAGCATCAAGAGCAGAATGCCGAAGGCGACGAGGCCCAGCGTGGTGCCGCTCATGACGGTGTCTCCAGTCCAACGGTGAATTCGACGATGGTGCGGTAGATGGCGCAGATGCCGGTCAGTGCCAGACTGGGCACCATCAGCATGACGGGTATCCACAGAGGCACGGCCAGCAGGGGCGATACCTCGCCGGTATCCTGACCGTCCAGGGCCTGGAAGCCGGTGCGCCAGGCCAGCACCGCCAGGACCAGGGCCAACAGGGAATCGCCCACCGCGTCGAAGCGGCGCTTCACCTTGGGCCGGAAACCTTCGGTGAAGAACTCGACGCGCAGGTGATCGCCCCGAAGCGTGCACAGTGGGATGAAGGCGGCTGCGGCGATGGCGTTGCCCATCTGCATCATTTCCACGTCGCCGTTGACGGGCTGGAAGCCCAGCTTGCGGCTGATGATGGAGATCAGCGACATGATCACCATGGCGATCAGGGTGGCTCCACCCGTCCAGGCCATAGCCTCGGCGGCGCGGTTTAGCCACCAGTCGATGACGTCGTGAGCCCTCCGCTCGGCCGGCGGATAGAGAAGTTCCGTCATGGGACGATTCCTTTAAGCGCGAGTGCGGGCGGGTGTCAGTTCTGGGCCGGGAAGTACTTGGCCGACAGCGCGCGGGCGCCCGAGGCCAGAGCCTGACCGTCCAGCTTGCGGGCGCCGACGTCCTTGACCCATTCGTCTTCCACCGGCTTGGCCGCGTCGCGCATGGCCTGATAGGCGGCAGGTTCAAGATTGCTGACCACGGTGCCGGGGATGGTGGCGGCGTATTTCAGGTTGGAGGCGGTGACGTCGTCCCAGACCTTGCCAAAGGCCTCCACCAGAACGGGGCCGGAATTGCGGTCGATGACCGCCTTCAGATCAGCGGGCAGCGAGTCGTACTTGGCCTTGTTCATCAGCACCGACAGGACGGTGGCCACCGGGAAGGGACGGCCAGCGGGCGGAGCGATATGGTACTTGGTGACCTCGTCGATCTTGGTGGGTCGCATCAGTTCCCACGGCAGCAGGCCGCCATCGACCACGCCCTTGGCGATGGCGTCGGCCACCTGGGATGGCGGCATGGAAACCGGAACGCCGCCCAGAGACTGCAGGGTCTTGGCGGCCAGACGGGTGGGGGTGCGCAGCTTGAGGCCCTTGACCTCGGCCAGGCTCTTCACGTCGGTCGCGGCGGTGTGGAACAGCCCGCCGCCATCGATATGCACCGCCAGCACCTTATAGGCGGCGAATTCGTCCTTGGCGTACTGGTTGTAGTAGTCCCAGGTCATGCGGCTGCCATCCAGGGCATTGGCCACCATGAAGGGCAATTCCAGGGCCTCGATGGCCGGGAAACGGCCCGCGGAGTATCCGGGCGCCGTCCACACGATGTCGGCCACGCCGTTCCTCACCTGATCCACCAGTTGCGACGGCGTGCCACCCAACTGCATGGCGGGGAAGATCTGACACTTGATGCGGTTGTTGGACTCGGCGGCGACCTTATCGCACCACGGGCCGATCACCTGGGCATGCGCAGGGGCCACTGGCGGCAGGAAATGGGCGAATTTCAGAATGACCTCGTCTGCGGCCCGAACAGCCGGGGCCGAAGCCATGGCGCCAAGGGCCAGGACGGCAAGGCTGAGGACGGTTTTCTTGATACGCATGGTTTCCTCCGTGTTGGCGATGCGCGGTCGGGTCCTTTGCCCTGGCCGTCGTATTAGTTAACATGTGCTATGTAGTTAACATGTTAGCGAATACGATGTCACTATGATGTTAGTGAGTCAATGGTCGAGTTGGGTTGACCTGGAGGAATTGCGGCGCGACCATGGTCCCCGGCCACGTTCGGGGGAACAGACGTTGAGCACCGAGATTTTTCATCCCAATCTGCCGCTGCTGCTGGCCCAGGCCCGTGAAGAGATCATTTCGCGCTTCCGGCCCATCCTCAATCACTTCGGGGTGACCGAGCAGCAATGGCGCATCCTGCGCGTTCTGCGCCATTCCGAGCCCCTGGAGCCGCGCCAAATCTGCGAGATATGCCTGTTTTTGAGCCCCAGCCTGACCGGCGTCCTGGCCCGCATGGAAGAGATGGATCTGGTCAGGAAGGAAAGGGTGGAAAGCGATCATCGCCGGGTGATGGTCCATATGACCGACAAAAGCCGGGCCCTGGTGGACGCCGCCATTCCCCTGATCACCGAGCAGTACCGCTTTATCGAAGACGTCATTGGCGCCAAGCAGACGGCCGAGCTATACGATGTGCTGACGAAACTGACGGCGCTGCACGGTGCCGCCATTCCCCTGGTCAAACTGCCGCCCAAGTGAGCTCCCATGTTTCCTGACAATCTTCTGGCGGTCTTCGACCGCACCGATGTGATCTTCGAGCATGGCGAGGGGGCATGGCTGACCGCCGCTGATGGCCGCCGCTTCCTGGATTTCGGCGCGGGCGTGGCGGTGAATGCTTTGGGCCATGCCCATCCCCGACTGGTGGCGGCCCTGGGCGAGCAGGCGGGCAAGCTGTGGCATTGCTCCAATCTCTACCGGGTGCCGGGGCAGGAGCGGGTGGCCCAGCGGCTGGTCGATGCGTCCTTCGCCGACACGGCATTCTTCTGCAATACCGGCGCCGAGGCCATGGAGCTGGTGATCAAGATCGCCCGGCGTTACCACCACTGCGCAGGCCATCCCGAGCGCAACCGCATCATCGCCTGCACGGGCAGCTTTCACGGCCGCACCATCGCCACCCTGGCGGCGGCGGGAACGGCGAAATATCTGGAAGGCTTTGGCCCGGTGGCCCAGGGCTTCGACCATGTGCCCTATGGCGATCTGGAGGCGGTGCAGGGCGCCATCGGGTCCAATACCGCCGCCATCCTGGTGGAGCCGGTCCAAGGCGAGGGCGGCATCCGTCCGGGCGATCCCGCCTATCTGCGGGGCCTGCGGGCGCTGGCCGACGAGTTCGGCCTGCTGCTGCTCATGGATGAGGTACAGACCGGCATCGGACGGACGGGCAAGCTGTTCGCCCATGAATGGTCGGGCATCGCGCCCGATGTCATGGGACTTGCCAAGGGGCTGGGCGGGGGCTTTCCGGTGGGCGCCGTTCTGGCGACGGAAAAAGCGGCGGCCTGCATGACGCCCGGCACCCATGGCTGCACCTTCGGCGGCAATCCCCTGGCCATGGCGGTGGCCGAGGCGGTGCTTGACGAGATCATGGCCCCCGGCTTTCTGGACCGCGTCCAGGCGGTGGCCGCGATGCTGCGCGGCAAGCTGGATGACCTTGCCCGCCGCTATCCCCAGGCGATTGCCGAAGTGCGCGGCCAGGGCCTGATGCTGGGCCTCAAGACCGTGCCGCTGAACACCGAGTTCAACGCCAAGCTGTTCGCCGCCGGTCTGCTGGCGGTGGGCGCGGGCGACAATGTGGTGCGTCTGGTGCCGCCCCTGATCATCGGCGAGGCCGAGGTGGTCCGCGCGGTGGAGATCATTGAAGGGGTCTGCGCCAGCTTCAGCTGATCGCCATCAGCCCGGCAGCGGCGATCTCGCAATCCTCATCCTCGGTGGCGCCCGATATGCCGATGGCGCCTGTGACCGCGCCGTCTTTGAGCACCGGCACGCCCCCACCGATGGGAATGAAACCATCCCGCCCCGAAAGGCCCTCCAGCACATGAGGGCGGCCCCCGATGCGGTCCTTCCACTGCGCGGTGGGCTTGCCGAATCCGGCTGCGGTGCGGGCCTTGTCGGTGGAGATGGTGACGCCGTGAAAGGGGGCTCCGTCCATGCGGATCAAGGCTTTGAGATGGCCGCCCGCATCCACCGCCACGGCGGTGACCTTGACGCCCATGGCGCGCGCCTTGGCGATGGCGGCCTGAACGGCGGCCAGGGCCTGTTCCTCGGTCATGACAAACCTCCGATGCAGACGTATTTGGTCTCCATGAAGTCATCCAACCCGTATTTGGAGCCCTCGCGGCCCAGGCCGGATTCCTTGATGCCGCCGAAGGGCGCGACCTCGTTGGAGATGAGGGATTCGTTGACTCCGACCATGCCGCATTCCATGGCCTCGGCCACCCGGAAGACCCGGGCCAGATCGCGGGAGTAAAAGTATCCGGCCAGTCCGAATTGCGAGGCATTGGCCAGTTCCACGGCCTCCTCCTCGGTCTCGAAGCGCACCAGCGGCGCCACAGGGCCGAAGGTCTCCTCCTGGAAGCACAGCATTTGGGCCGTCACATCGGCCAGCACCGTGGGCTGCCAGAAGCCGCCGCCCAGTTCATGGGGCCTGCCGCCAGTCAGCACCCGCGCGCCCTTGGATACCGCGTCGGCCACATGCGAGGCGACCTTGGCGACAGCGGCCGCGTTGATCAGCGGGCCTTGCTGCACCGGCCCCTTCAAGGCGTGCCCCACCACCATGGCGGCAGCCTTTTCAGCCAACTTGCGGCCAAACTCCTCGTAGACACCCGCCTGAACCAGGAAGCGGTTGGTGCAGATGCAGGTCTGGCCGGAATTGCGGTATTTCGAGGCCAATGCCCCCGCCACGGCGGCATCCAGATCGCAATCGTCGAAGACGATGAAGGGCGCATTTCCGCCCAGTTCAAGACTGACCTTCTTCACCGTCTCGGCGCATTGGGCCATCAGCATCTTGCCCACGCGGGTCGAACCGGTGAAGGACAGCTTGCGCACGAGCGGGTTGGCGGTCATCTCGCCCCCCACCGCGCCGGGCTGGCGGGTGGTGACGATGTTGAACACTCCCCTCGGCAGTCCGGCTCTCTCGGCCAGTTCGGCCAGGGCCAAGGCGGAAAGCGGCGTATCCTCGGCGGGCTTGACGACAACCGGGCAACCGGCGGCCAAAGCGGGCGCGCATTTGCGGGTGATCATGGCCATGGGAAAGTTCCAGGGCGTCACCGCCGCCACCACGCCGATGGGCTGCTTCATCACCAACAGACGGCGGTCGCTGGCCGTGGTGGGGATAAGATCGCCATAGGCGCGCTTGCCCTCCTCGGCGAACCACTGGATGAAGGCCGCGCCATAGACGATCTCGCCCTGGGCCTCGGGCAGCGGCTTGCCCTGCTCGGCCGACAGCAGGCGGGCCAGGGCATCCTTGTGGGCGATGATTTGTTCGAACCAGGCCATCAGAATCGCGGCCCGTTCCTTGGCGGTGCGCCGCCGCCAGGGGCCCCAGGCCATTTCCGCGGCCTCAATGGCGCGGCGTGTTTCGGCGCCGCCCATGTCGGGGACGCTGGCCAGCAAGTGGCCGGTGGCGGGATCGAGCACGTCGAAACGGCGTCCGTCATCGGCCTCCGCCCAATGTCCGTCGATATAGGCATGGGTCTTGAGCAGGCTGGCGTCGAGGTCGGTCACGTCTCTCTCCCGAAAGAAGTTAACACGTTAACTACTAACATATTAGTTACATAGTCGGGCCGGATATGTCAAGGTCAGCTCCGCCCCCTCTCATGGCACCTTTAAGAAGTCGGGACACAATGACACAATCTGGACCCCAGGCCCGCGCTAGGGGCTTGACCGCCAACGGATTCGCGAGTGATTTGCTGCTGATGTCCGCTAAGCAATCCTCTTCTCCCGACGAGCTGACGCGCCTCAGGGCCATTACGAGGTCATTGCCGCTGGCCTTGCTCAAGGCGCGCGAGGATGTGATGGCGGGCTTTCGCCCCAATCTGCGCAGCCACGACATCACCGAACAGCAGTGGCGGGCCTTGAAGTCTTTGGCCCAGACCGGCGAGATGCGGGCCGGGCAGTTGTCGCGGGCCAGCCTGATCAGCATGCCCAGCCTGACCCGGATCATCCGCACCTTGGAGAAACAGGGACTGATCGAGCGCCGCCCGGAAGAACGCGACCAGCGCGCGGCGTTGCTGTCCCTGACCGAGAAGGGCCATGAGCTGGTCCTGTCGGTCAGCCATGCGGCGGAAAAGCGCTATGACGAGATCGTCGCCGCCTTCGGCCTGGACCGGCTGGAACGGCTGCACCTCATGCTCGAAGAGCTTTCCGAGGCCTTGACCCGCTAGGCTTTTCCAACCGTCCCGGTCTACTGGGACTGACTCTGACTGGGCTGGCGCGTCACGCAGAAGCTGTCCTGAATCTCGGCGAAGATGGCCATCAACTGGGACTGCACCCAGTCGATGAACTCGTGCAGGCCGTGGTCGATGACGTGATCGATATCGTGATCGGTCAGCGCCGCGCGCAATCCATCCAGCAGTTCCAGAGCCTTGACCCCACCGCGCAGGTGATAGCGGGTGCGAAGCTGGGTCATCAGCCAGTCCATCTGGCGCACGCAAAGAATGACCGAGCGCGGGAAGGAATCCGAGAACAGCAGGAAGGCTGCCACCGAGCGCGGCGTGATCTTGCCCGCCAGCACCCGGCGCGAGGCCTGATAACCGGCGACCGCCTTCAGCAGGGCGTTCCAGTGGCTGATATCGAGGGCCGAACCCACATCCTCGGGCCGGGGCAGCAGGGTGTGGTACTTGATGTCCAGCAGGCGGGTGGTCTGGTCGGCGCGCTCGATGGACTTGCCCAGGTGATAGAAGTAGTGGGCCTGGTCGCGATAGAAGGTGCCCTCGGTAATGCCCACATGCAGCTGGCAGGCTTCCTTGATCTCCTCGCACAGGGCGGCGAGATTGGCGGGCGCCACCGCATTGTCCGACAATCCGCCCATCCAGGTGTTCATGCGATTGATCTGGCGCCACATCTCGATGGAGATCATGGGGCGCAGCGTCCGCGCATTCTCGCGCGCCGCCTTGATGGAGGACAAGATGGAGTTGGGATTGTCGGGGTCGAGAATATAGAAGTGCGGCACCGTGCGGGCGTCGGCCACCCGATGGCGGGCGAAAAAGCGTTCCTCGTCGGCGTTGATCTGCACCACCGCCAGCCAGTTGCGCCCGGCCCGGTCGCGGGCGAAGGTCTCGGCCACGCCCAGAATGCGGGCCAGATTCTCGGCCCGCTCCATATAGCGGGCCAGCCAGACGATGCAGTCGGCGTTGCGGGCGAGCAATTCTGTCATTGTCCTTCTCCCGCCAAAACCCAGGTATCTTTCGAGCCGCCACCCTGGGATGAGTTCACCACCAGAGATCCCTCCTTCATGGCCACGCGGGTGAGGCCGCCAGCCAGAACCTTGGTGGAGGCTCCGGTCACCGCGAAGGGGCGGAAGTCCACATGGCGGGGTTGGGTGCCCTTTTCCGTCAGTGTCGGGCTGACCGACAGGCCGATCATGGGCTGGCTGATGTAATTGGCCGGATCGGCCTTCAGCTTGGCGCGGAACTCGTCGATCTCGGCCTTGGTCGCCTTGGGTCCCAGGATCATGCCATAGCCGCCCGATTCACCCACCGGCTTGACCACCAGATGCTCCAGATTGTCGAGCGTGTATTTCAGTCCTTCCGCCTCGCGGCAGATGAAGGTCTCCACATTGGGCAGGATGGCGTCCTCGCCCAGATAGTATTTGATGATGCGCGGCATATAGGCATAGACCGCCTTGTCGTCGGCCACGCCGGTGCCCGGCGCGTTGGCCAGCGACACATTACCCTTGCGGTAGGCGTCCATCAGCCCCGGCACGCCCAGCATGGAATCGGGGCGGAACACCTTGGGGTCCAGGAAGAAGTCGTCGATGCGGCGATAGATGCTGTGCACCGGCGCCTTGCCAGCCGTGGTCAACATATAGACCCGGTCGTTCTCGACGACCAGATCGCGGCCCTCCACCAGGGGCACGCCCATCTCGCGGGCCAGGAAGACGTGTTCGAAGAAGGCCGAGTTGTAGATGCCCGGCGACAGCAGCACCACGGAAGGTTCGTCCACGCCTGCGGGCGCGATCTCTTCCAGGGCGCGGCGCAGCATCAGGCCGTAATCATCCACGGCGCGGACCCGGGTCTCTTCCATCAGATCGGGGAAGCATTGCAGCATCAGGTTGCGGTTCTCGACCACGTAGGAAACGCCCGACGGCGTGCGGGCATTGTCTTCCAGAACCCGGAACAGTCCTTCCTGGTCGCGGATCAGGTCGATGCCGCACACATGGGAATAGGTGCCGCAGGGCACTTTCAGCCCGCGCATGAAGGAATGGAAGTTGGCGTTGCCCAGAACCAGATCGGCGGGGACGATCTTGTCGGCCAGAATCTTCTGGTCGCCATAGAGGTCGGCCAGGAACAGGTTGATGGCGGTGACCCGCTGGATGATGCCGGCCTCGAGCCGCGTCCACTCGCCCGGCGTGATCACGCGGGGCAGGACGTCGAAGGGCAGGATGCGGTCGATGGCGTCCTTGTCCGAATAGACGGTGAAGGTGATGCCGAGATCGAACAGCTCCTTTTCGGCCCTTGCAGCGCGGCGGCGCAGATCATCGGGGTCCAGCGCATTCAGGCGGGCGGCGATGGCGGCCAATTGGGCGGCGCCGTCGTCCCTGGGCGACAGCGCCTCACAGAAAAACTCGGTCGGATCGTAGCCGGATAACAGCCCTGGGCCGGGCAGCGAAATTCTTGGCCGGGTCATTGATGATTCCCCTTTCTGCGCCTTTTTTCGTGGCGCGGAACACAGCTTAGCGTCTCTTCTCGAATTGATCAAATTTAAGGCAGGAATGGCAGCCTGCCGATTCCGGGGGCTTTTATCGCCACCAAGCTTTCATCTGTGTGCTACCCTCCCCACTGCATTATGCCACTAAACACGGACGATCATGGGCATTCACGTTAAACTGCGCCATACCACACGTTACAAGTATGACCGGTCGGTCGTTCTTTCTCCCCAGGTGGTCCGTCTGCGTCCGGCGCCCCATGCCCGTACGCCGGTTCTGTCCTATTCGTTGGATGTGGAGCCCAAGGGCCACTTCATCAACTGGCAGCAGGACCCTCAGGGCAATTGGCTGGCCCGGCTGGTTTTCCCCGAGAAGGTCGATCACTTCACGGTGGACGTGGATCTGGTTGCCGATCTGTCGGTGGTCAATCCCTTCGACTTCTTCCTGGAGCCCGAGGCGGAGAATTTCCCCTTCGCCTATGATCCGCAGCTCGATCACGAGTTGAAGCCGTTTTTGCTGTGCGAGGAGGCCGGGCCGCTTCTGGCCGATTACGTGGCCTCCATCGACACCAGCACGCCCATGCAGACCACCAATTTCCTGGTGGCGCTGAATCAGCGGCTGCAAGAAGATATCAGCTACACCATCCGCATGGAGCCGGGCGTTCAGACGCCCGAACAGACTCTCGGTCTGAAGAAGGGCTCGTGCCGGGATTCCGCCTGGCTCTTGGTGCAGATCCTGCGCCGCTTAGGCCTCGCCGCGCGCTTCGTGTCGGGCTATCTGATTCAGCTGGTTCCCGACGTCAAGCCGCTGGACGGTCCGGCCGGGGCGGCGGAGGACTTCACCGACCTGCAT
The DNA here is from genome assembly GCF_000829825.1 of Paramagnetospirillum magnetotacticum MS-1. NCBI lineage: Bacteria > Pseudomonadati > Pseudomonadota > Alphaproteobacteria > Rhodospirillales > Magnetospirillaceae > Paramagnetospirillum > Paramagnetospirillum magnetotacticum. The sequence continues at coordinate 118,432 of NZ_JXSL01000025.1, forward strand.
GCCTGGACCGAGGTCTATCTGCCCGGCGCGGGCTGGATCGGTCTTGACCCCACATCGGGGCTGTTGACCGGCGAGGGGCATATCCCGCTGGCCGCCTCGCCCGATCCCACCAGCGCCGCGCCCATCACCGGCGCGGTGGAGATGTGCGAGGTTTCCTTCGAGCACCATATGGGCATCGCCCGCGTGCTGGAAACGCCGCGCGTCACCAAGCCCTATACCGAGGACCAGTGGCAGGCCGTGCTGGAACTCGGCGATCTGGTGGACGAGAAACTGAAACAGGGCGATGTGCGCCTGACCCAGGGTGGCGAGCCCACCTTCATCTCCACCTCCGACCCGGACGGCGAGGAGTGGAACACCAGCGCGGTCGGCCCCACCAAGCGGGCCTTCGCCGATACCCTGATCCGCCGTTTGCGCGACCGCTTCGCCCCCGGCGCGCTGATCGCCTATGGCCAGGGCAAGTGGTATCCGGGCGAGAGTCTGCCGCGCTGGGCCTTCTCGCTGATCTGGCGCGACGACGACGAGGTGGTGTGGCGCAACCCTCGGCTGATCGCCCTGGAATCCGAGGACAATTCCCCCACCCATGACGAGGCCCGCGACTTTTCCAAGGCGCTGTGCCGTCATCTGGGGGTCGATCCCGATTTCGCCATGCCCGCCTGGGAAGATCCCGCCTATTACCTGCTGCGGGAACAGGCGCTGCCCATCAATGTGGACCCCATCGATTCCAAGCTGGAAAATCCGGAAGAGCGCGCCCGTCTGGCCACGGTGTTCAAGCGGGGCCTGGGCACCCCCACGGGCTATGTCTTGCCCTTGCAGCCCTGGCAGGCCAGGGACAAGTTCCGCTGGATCACCGGGCCCTGGCCGACGCGCGACGGCAAGCTGCTGACCATTCCCGGCGATTCGCCTTTGGGCCTGCGCCTGCCGTTGGAATCCCTGCCCTGGATTCCCGCCGACGCCTACCCTTATCACAGTGAACGCGATCCCTTCGAACCGCGCGGCCCCATGCCCCCGGCCCGGCGTCAGCGCGCCCAGACCGAGCAGGTTCCTGGGTCCGGCGCGCCCAAGGCCACGGTGCTGCAACAGATCCCGGTGGATCTGCGGCCCGTGGAGACCGCCAACGGCCTGGTCTCGGAGAATGTGCGCACCGCGCTGTGCGTCCAGCCCAGAGACGGACGCCTCAACGTCTTCCTGCCGCCGGTGGAAACCGCCGAGCAGTATCTGGACCTGATCGAGGCGGTGGAGCTGTCCGCCGCCGAGATCGGCCGGCCCGTCCATGTGGAAGGCTATCCGCCGCCCAACGACCCGCGCCTCAAGATCATCAAGGTGACCCCCGATCCCGGCGTCATCGAGGTCAATGTCCAGCCGGTGGAGCATTGGCGTGAACTGGTGATCAATACGGAAATCCTCTACGAGGAGGCCCACCAGGCCCGTCTGGGCACCGAGAAGTTCATGATCGACGGCCGCCATGTGGGAACGGGCGGCGGCAATCACATGGTTCTGGGCGGCTGGACGCCCGCCGACAGTCCCTTCCTGCGCCGTCCCGACCTGTTGGGCAGTCTGATCCGCTTCTGGCAGAACCATCCCAGCCTCAGCTACCTGTTCTCGGGCATGTTCATCGGGCCGACCAGCCAGCATCCCCGCGTGGACGAGGCGCGCGACGACACGCTCTATGAGTTGGAGATCGCCCTGTCGCAATTGCCGGACCCTGGCACCAATGTGGCGCCCTGGGTGGTGGACCGGGTGTTGCGCAACGTGCTGATCGACGCGTCGGGCAATACCCACCGCACCGAGATCTGTATCGACAAGCTTTATTCCCCCGACGGTCCCACCGGGCGCCTGGGCCTGGTGGAGTTCCGCGCCTTCGAGATGCCGCCCCATGCCCGCATGAGCCTGGTGCAGCAATTGCTGCTGCGCGCCCTCATCGCCCGCTTCTGGGAGGTGCCCTATACCGAGAAGCTGGTGCGTTTCGGCTCGGCGCTCCGCGACCGCTTCATGCTGCCCCACTGGATCGAGAAGGATCTGGACGAGGTGCTGGAATGGCTGGATGTGGGCGGCATCCATTTCGACCGCTCCTGGTTCGCGCCCCATCTGGAATTCCGCTTCCAGGCGGTGGGCGCGGTCAGCCATCGCGGCATCCGCGTGGAGTTGCGCACGGCATTGGAGCCCTGGCACGTCATGGGCGAGGAGCCGGGCGCCGGTGGCACCGTGCGCTATGTGGATTCCTCGGTGGAACGCCTGCAGGTCAAGGTTTCGGGGCTGGTGGGCGACCGCTATGTGGTGGCCTGCCATGGCCGCCGCCTGCCTCTGGCCTCGACCGGGACGTCCGGCGAATGGGTGGCGGGCTTGCGCTACCGCGCCTGGAAGCCCGCGTCTTGCCTGCATCCCACTATCGGGACCCACACGCCGCTGGTTTTCGATCTGGTGGATACCTGGACGGGCGAGGCGGTGGCGGGCTGCACCTATCATGTGGCCCATCCGGGCGGGCGCAATTACGACACCTTCCCGGTCAATTCCTACGAAGCCGAGGCGCGGCGCCGCGCCCGCTTCTTCGCCTTCGGCCATTCCCACGGGCCGTTCAGGGTCGATGGCGGGGCGGTTCATCCCGACTATCCGAATACGCTAGACCTGAGGTTACAATAGGCGTTAACACCGTCGCGATTTTGGGGAGGGGAAAATACCGCGCCGTTTACGCTCTCGCCTGGAAGGTCCGCCCTGGACCTTCGAAGACGCCTACCATCCGCTGCCGGGTGCCTTTGACGAGGTGACGGAGCCGGGGGTGGGGGTTCGCCCCCATTGGAAGGGCTTCGTCGAGGGCATGAACCGCCTGGGCCTCGAGGAGTTGACCCGCCGCTGGGATGTGGGCTTGCGGCTGATCCGCGACAACGGCGTCACCTACAATGTCTATGGCGATCCGGCGGGGCTGGACCGGCCGTGGCGCCTCGACCCTCTGCCGCTGATCCTGCCAGCCGAGGAATGGGCGGTGCTGGCCCAGGGAATCGAGCAAAGGGCCAGCCTGCTGGATTCCGTCCTGGCCGATCTCTATGGCGAGCGCACCCTGGTCGGACGCGGCGTCATCCCGTCCTCGCTGCTGCATGCCAATCCCGCCTTTCTGCGTCCCTGTCATGGCTGGCTGCCTGCGGGCGGCCACTGGCTGCATCACTACGCCGCCGATCTGGTGCGCGGTCCCGATGGCGAATGGCGGGTGTTGAGCGACCGCACCGAGAGCCCGTCAGGCACCGGTTATGCCCTGGAAAACCGTTCCATCGTCAGCCGCGTCTTGTCCGAGTTCCACCGTTCGCTTCAGGTGGAACGGCTGGGCCCCTTCTTCGAGACGCTGCGCCGCAGCTTGCAGGGATTGGCGGTGCGCCACCGCGACGATCCGCGCATGGTGCTGCTGACGCCCGGTCCTTACAACGCCACCTATTTCGAGCATGCCTTCCTGGCGCGTCAATTGGGCATCACCCTGGTTCAGGGCGAGGATCTGACGGTGCGCGACAATACCGTCTATCTCAAGGCCCTGACCGGGTTGCAGCAGGTGGACGTCATCTTGCGCCGCACCGGCGGCACCTGGTGCGATCCGCTGGAGCTTCGAGGCGATTCCCAACTGGGGGTGGCCGGTCTGCTGCAATCGGCCCGGCGCGGCAATGTGTCGCTGTTCAACGCCATCGGCAGCGGCCTTTTGGACGGGGCCTCGCTGTTGGGCTTCATGCCCGCCCTGGCCCGCTCGTTGAGGGACGAGCATCTGATCTTGCCCTCGGTGCCCAGTTGGTGGTGCGGCGAGCCCGCCGCTCTGGACCATGTGCTGGCCAATCTGCCGCGCCTGGTGATCCGCCCGGCCTTTGGGCGGCGCGACCAGCCGGTGATCGGCGCGGCCCTGTCGGGCGAACAGCTGTCCGACCTGCGCGCCGCCATCCTGGCGCGTCCCTGGGAATGGGTGGGCCAGGAGGTCAGGACCACCTCGACCCTGCCGCTTTGGGCCGGGGGGCGAATGGAGACGCGTCATTGCGTCCTGCGGGTGTTTGCCGTCCTTACCGAGAAGGGGTGGCAGGCCATGCCGGGCGGTCTGGCGCGCCTGTCGTCCGAGCATGATCTGCTGGCGTCGCGCCTGCAGACCGGCGGCGGCGGCAGCAAGGATGTCTGGATCGCCTCGCCGACCCAGCGCCTGACGGCGACCTCCGCCCGCCCGCAGGTGCCGCCCGTGCGCCTGACGCGCGAGAACCGGGATCTGCCGTCGCGTGTGGCCGACAACATGTTCTGGCTGGGCCGCTATCTCGAGCGCTGCGAGGCCACGACCCGTCTGCTGCGTGCCGCCCTGATCCGCATCGAGGATGCCCTGGCCGAGGGCGATTCCCCACGGGCCCAGGTCATGATCCGCATCATGGCCGCCCTGGGCCTGTCCGTTGCGGAAGATGAGGGAGATGAACCCGTCGAGACGATGACCGACCGGTTGGTCGCCCATCATCTCGACCCCGAAGGAACGGGGCTGGCCGGTTGCGTCGAGCGATTGCTGCGTATCGTCGTCCATCTGCGCGACCGGCTGTCCAACGATACCTGGCGCGCCCTTCACCAGCTCAGGGACGAGATCGGCCTGCTGGCCGCCGAGACGGGGGGTGGCGACGTGCTGGGGCGGCTCAACGCCATGGTTCTGACCATGCAGGCGGTGAGCGGTCTGGCCATGGAGAACATGACCCGCGGGCCGCAATGGCTGTTCCTGGATTCGGGCCGCCGGGCCGAGCGCGCCATCGCCATGGTGGAGATGGTCAGCGGCGCCCTGGCCGATGCGGAGAGCGAGGAGGCGGTTCCCCTGGACCTGCTGCTGGAAGTGTGGGACAGCGTGATGACCTATCGCTCGCGCTATCTCTCCACACCTCGCCTGGCCGGGGTTCTCGATCTGCTGTTGTGCGACGAGGCCAATCCCCGTTCCCTGGGCTTCCAACTGGCGACCCTGGAGCGCCATGTGGACCGGCTGGCCACCATGGGGGAACATTCGGGCTTCTACAAACCGGAACAGAAGCTGATGACCGTGCTGTGCGGCACCATCCGCACCACCGACGTCATGGTGATTTCGCGCTTTGACCGGGACGGCGGCTATCACGACGCGCTGCGCCTGCTTGACATGCTGCGCTCGCGGCTGTGGGAATTGTCCGAGCAGGTGTCGCGCACCTACTTCATTCACGCCCAGTGGCGGCTGCCCACGGCGCCCATGGAGGAACTGGCGTGAAGTTCAAGGTCCGCCATACCACCACCTATAAATACACCGAGCCGGTGCAGCTTTCCCACCACGCCGCCCATCTGCGCCCGCGCGCCGTCGATGGCCAGAGCGTGAGCCAGGTCAAGGTGGCCATCCGTCCCAGCCCGGAAGTGCTGGACGAGGGCGGGGCCGATTATTTCGGCAATCCCATCACCTTCTTCACCATTCAAAGCCCCCATTCCACCCTGGTGATCGACGCCACCTTCGTGGTGGAGACCACGACTCAGCCGAGATTGCCCCAGATCGCGGTTCCGGCCTGGGATTCGGTGCGGCTCAACACCTGGCTGGGGGCGCGCGGCATCGACGAATCCGTGATGGATTTCGTCTTCGCCTCCCCGCAATTGCCCTGCCTGTCCGAGGCCGAACGCTATGCCCTGCCCAGTTTCCCGCCGGGCCGTCCCCTGGATGAGGCGGTGATGGACCTGAACCATCGCATCCATACCGACTTCACCTTCGACCCCGAGGCGACCACCGTGGGCACGCCTTTGGCTCAAGTCTTCCAGCAGCGCCGCGGCGTATGTCAGGATTTCGCCCATGTTGGCATCGCCTGTCTGCGCTCCATGGGGCTGGCGGCGCGCTATGTCAGCGGCTATATCCGCACCAAGCCGCCGCCGGGCAAGGAAAAGCTGGTGGGCGCCGACGCCTCCCATGCCTGGCTGTCGGTCTATCAGCCCGGCTGGGGCTGGCTCGACCTTGACCCCACCAATGACATGGCCGCGGGCCAGGACCATATCGTGGTGGCCTGGGGCCGAGACTATGACGACGTCACTCCGGTGCGCGGCGTTGTGCTGGGCGGCGGCGAGCATCAGGTGCTGGTCGCCGTGGATGTGATCGAGTTTTAGCGGCGAGTGCCAAATCTGGCGCATGCCGCGATCAGCCGCCATTGAGGCGGCGGCCAAGCGCGCATGTGCGCGCGCCCGGCGAGGGACAAACTTCAACCAGACCATCGTGCGTCTTGGCGCGCTGTGGTCTAACCGCTGACCTTTTTGCGCAAGGGTTCGAACAGGGCTTCGATGCCGCGGTTCGCAGCATTGCGCACCACCGATGTGAAGTCGGCCTGCAAGGTGGCCAGGACGGCCCCGCCATTGGCGGAGACATCGGTAATCACCGGCTTGCCCGCTGAGCCCTTCATGACCACCCACTTGACTTCGGTCGCGGCTTCGCCGGGAACCGAGGCCAGGGAACTGACCACGAAGCTGTCGCCTTTGCGCTCTGCGCCCTGGACCACGATACTCTGGTCGGCGGGAATCTCATCGACCATGCCCGCGACGGCCTTGGTCAGGAACTTTTCCAGCAGGTCCTGAAACTCCTTTTGCTGATCAGGGGTGGCCCGCGTCCAGTAGCGGCCCAGGATGTGCTGGGATTCCAACTGCATGTCGGCGTATTTGGCGACCAGCAGCGCCATTGCCGCCTGGACATCCTCGCTTGTCAGCTTTCGGCCCGCGAAGGTCCGCAAGATATCGTCGATGGCCGACTGCACCAGGGCGCGCGCCGTCTGTTCGTCCAGTGCTGCCGCGGCGGGAGAAGGCGGCGAGGCGACGGCGGCCGGGAGAGCCGGGGCCGGTGGGGGAGGAGGCTGGACGGCATGCTGTGGCGGTGCTTCGCGAACCTGAACGGTCGCGGCCATCTGGGGAGCCTGAACCGCCTTTGGAGCGGCAACCGCCTGAAAGGCGCTGGCATTGGCGGTCTTGATGTCCATGACGAAGCGCCATCCCAGGCCCTCGGCGGGGCTGAGCATAAAGGCCTTTTTGACCACGGCGGGTTCTTGCAACTCGACGATCACCTGGGAGACGCCGCCAACCCGTTCATGGCGCACGGCCGAGACGGGGCCGGTCCGTCCGGCGCCCAGCGGCTTGGCCTTCCAGGTCAGGTCATCGGTCTCGATGATCACGCGGTAGGGCGCGTCGCGATAGGAAATGCGAAAGGGCATGGTGTGGGAAACATCCATCACGACCCTGGTCACGCCGTCGGGGTGGACGCCCAACCGGACCCCACTGACCGCATTGTCCGCCATAGCCGGGTCAGACAAGGCGACCAGGGCCAAGGCGGCCAGAACCGATGAACGCAGCCGCACGAACAATTGCATCAGCCCGATACTCCCAGGCATTCCCATCACGGGGCAGTATAGCCGGTCGTTCTTGCTGATTGATTACGAGCGGACATGAAAAACCCGCCGGATCATGAACCCGGCGGGTTTTCATTCGATGGTCGGAGTGAGAGGATTCGAACCTCCGGCCCCTGCCTCCCGAAGACAGTGCTCTACCAGGCTGAGCTACACTCCGGTCGCCTGCGAGGGGCTTCTTATAGCGCCAAGCTTGCGGCGGCGCAAAGGGAATTTGCGCCGCCGCAGACTGGGGAAAATGGGGGGGCGCAAAGGGATTTCGCGCCGCCGCGAAGGGTTGGAAAACAATCAGAATTCGCGGCCGATCAAGGCGTCTGCCGAGAAGCGTCCGCCGCCCCGGATGACGAAGGAGGCCGCCAGGATGCCCCACATCAGCGGGTATTCGAAGCCGCCCGAGGTCCAGAAGAACCCGTTGCCCAAATGGACGCCGAACACGGCCACCACCATCATGCCCGTGACCAGGGCGGCGACGGGACGGGTCAGCAGGCCGATGGCCAGCGCCAACCCTCCGAAGAATTCGATCAGTCCGGCCACCAGGGCGAGGACGGGCGGCAGGCCAAGCTTGGCGGCGAAGAACTGGCCCGTGGCGTCCAGGCCGTAGCCGCCGAACAGACCAAACAGCTTCTGGGCGCCGTGGGGAACCAGCAACAGGCCGGTGGTGGCGCGCACCAGCGGTTCGGCCAGGGGGGACAGCGCCTGGGTGAGGGGGGCGATGGCGGGAATCAGGGGCTTGGGGGAGGAAGAGGAGAAAGTGGACATTGGAGAACCTCGTCATTGCAGGGCTTGAACTGACGAGGACTCTACGCCCCGCAAATAAATTCAACAATTAGCGCATTACTCACATCACTGTTGCGTTAATCGAAACGAATGGGCGGAAAACCGCTTCCGGCTGGAAAAAGGGGCCGGGATGGGCTATCGGGATGCGTGCTCACAGTTCCGGTGGATCAAACCCATGTCCAAGGCCAAGAAGACCGCTGTCACTCCCACCCGCGAGGAGAACTTCCCCGAATGGTACCAGCAGGTGATCAAGGCCTCCGATATGGCGGAAAATTCGCCGGTGCGCGGCTGCATGGTGATCAAGCCCTGGGGCTATGGCATCTGGGAATCCATCCAGCGCGACCTTGATCGCCGCATCAAGGAGACCGGGCACGAGAACTGCTATTTCCCGCTGTTCATTCCGCTGTCCTTCTTGGAGAAGGAAGCAGCCCATGTGGAGGGCTTCGCCAAGGAGATGGCGGTGGTCACCCATCATCGTCTGGTGGCCGAGGACGGCAAGCTGGTGCCCTCGGGCAAGCTGGAAGAGCCGCTGGTGGTGCGTCCCACTTCGGAGACCATCATCGGCGACGCCTTCGCGCGCTGGATCCAGTCTTACCGCGACCTGCCCATGCTGGTGAACCAGTGGGCCAATGTGGTGCGCTGGGAAATGCGGCCGCGCATCTTCCTGCGCACCGCCGAATTCCTCTGGCAGGAGGGCCACACCGCCCATGCCACGGCCGAAGAGGCCATGGAAGAGACGCTGCGCATGCTTGAAGTCTACCGCGTCATGTCGGAGGAAGTCCTGGCCATGCCGGTGATCGTCGGCGAGAAGCCCGCCCACGAACGCTTCCCCGGCGCCGACAAGACCTATTCCATCGAAGCCATGATGCAGGACGGCAAGGCCTTGCAGGCCGGGACCTCCCACTTCCTGGGCCAGCATTTCTCCAAGGCCCAGAACATCCGCTACCAGACCGCCCAGGGCGGCGAGGAATTCTGCTTCACCACCTCCTGGGGCGTTTCCACCCGCCTGATCGGCGGCGTGATCATGAGCCATGCCGACGATAACGGTTTGCGCGTTCCGCCGCGCATCGCGCCCAAGCAGATCGTCTTCGTTCCCATCACGCGGGCCGATGGCGACGAGGCCCTGATCGACGAATTCCTGGCCCCCGTGGTCAAGGAATTGTCGGCCCAGAGCTTTGGCGGCGAACGCCTCAGGGTGCATGTGGACCGCCGTCCCCTGGCGCCGCCGGAAAAGCGCTGGGAATGGGTGAAGAAGGGCGCTCCCATCATCTGCGAAGTGGGGCCGCGCGATGTGGCGGGCGGCACCATAGCCATGATCCGCCGCGATGGTGAGTTGAAAGGTCAGATCACGCCCAAGGACGAGTTCGTGGCGCGCGCCGCCTCCATCCTGGCCGATATCCAGAACAGCCTGTTCACCCAGGCCAAGACCATGCTGGAAAGCCGCACGGTGACGGTGAAAACCAAAGACGAGTTCCTGTCGGTCTTCAGCGGCGACACCACTTTTGGCCGTAAATTCGTGCGCGCCAAATGGTGCGGCGATGCCGATACCCTGGCCATGCTGGACGAACTCAGCGTGACCGTGCGCAACGTGCCGTTCGACCAGGACGGTGCGCCCGGCACCTGCGTGCTGAGCGGCCGCCCGGCGACGCAAGAGGTGATCTTCGCCAAGTCCTATTAGGGACCGATGATGGAGTTGCGGACTTTCCTCCTGGCACTGAGGCCGGGGGGCGTCAGTCCCCGCGACTCCATAGGAAGACGCCTTTGGGCTCTCCCGCCATGAAGCAGTAGATATAGGAACCCTTGATGTCGAAGGGCTTCGCAAGCAGGTTCAAGGGGCGGAAATCGCCGGTGACAATGTCCTGATTCTCGGTAATCGCCGGGTGGAAGGCATTGGTGATCAGGGCGAGGCGAAAGCGGGGCAGTTTGGGGAACAGCTGCAAGATGTCGGTATTGGACCAGTGCTGCACCACGTCCTTGCAGATCAGAAGATCCGCCGAAGGCAGTTCACCCTCGATTCCATTCATTTCCTGAAAGCGGATATTGGGCGCGGAAAAATTCCGCGTCGTTTCCAGCACGACCGACGACACGTCGATTCCACAATACTCGATGCCGCTCCAATCCATGTGGCGCGAGAACTGCCAATCGCCGCAGCCGAGATCGACCACGCTGCGGATATGGTTGGCCCTCAGAAAATTGTGAAGAAACTTCCGGTAGTCCCGCGTCAGCTCCTCTGCCGAGCCCTCGCCGGAGCCGTTGCCCCACACCTTGTTTGTGTAGATGGCGTTGAAGATGTCCGCATGCGCCATGACCGGGTCTACTCGACGGTGAAATACTTGTGCAGCTTGGCGACCTTGATCAGGTTCTCCACCTGACCGGTGGCGCCTCGCAGGACCACGGCGCGGCGTTGCTGGACGGCCGCGTCGCGCACAATCAGCAGCATGCCCAGCGCCGAGGAATCCATGAATTCCACCCTGGACAGGTTGAATACCACCTTCGGCGTCCGGGCCTCGTTGATCTTGGACAGAATGTCGCGGAACGCCTTGTGATCCTTGTGGGTCATCCGTCCGCCGAGAGTGACGGTCAGGCCGCCATCGCCGGAATCGAATTCATGCTCCATAATGCCCTCGTCACTTTTGTGAGCCCTGACGGGCGTTCCCATATCTTAGGTTTGCCTTAAATTCACGCCGGAGCCAAGGATCAATGACCATTGTTGCCGTCATGGGGGGCATCTCCCCGCAGGCAGAACAGGGCGTCCGCCTGCTGGGCTGGCCTTTGGCGGACAAGCCGCGCGAAGGGGTGGGGGCGGTCATGGTCCGCGAGCGCTTCTCCGAGGACTGCCTGCAAGATTGCATGCTGTCGCCCTGGGTGGGGGGCGTCGAGATGGACGGATCGGGCCGCCATCCGGTCGGGTCATGCTTTCGCCGTCATCTGGCGGAAGGCGGCATCGGGGTGTCGCTGCGCTCGGATACCGCCTATTGCGCCGATATCGCCCATCCCTTCGCCCTGGCCATCGGGCGGCGACTGGTGGATTCGCAAGGCCTCGACCTGGAGTTCATCATTCAGGAAATGGTCACCAATGCCCTGTTGCACGGCAATCTGATGGTCGGCGGCGTTGATAGCGACGAGGGCGGCGGCCTGGACGGCTTTGGCGAACGCATCGAGGAGGCCCTGGCCGACCCTGACCGTGCCGGGCGGCGGGTACAGATTTCGGCCTCCCTGGTGGGCGACCGTCTGGAACTGGCGGTGGAGGACGATGGTCTGGGCTTCGACGTGCCGGGCGCCCAGTTCAACACGCGGCGTCCCCACGGCCTGTCCTTGCTGGAGACCATGGTGTCCGATCTCAGGATCGAGGAGGGAGGGCGGCGGACCATCGCCACCTTGCTCATTCCCACCAGGCAATTGCGGCCCGAGCCCCTGGGGCTGGAGGCGGTGCGCGTCCTGGTGGTCGACGACAACAAGATGAACCGGGTTTTGATGGAAACCCTGCTGTTGCGCATGGGCGTCGGAAGGGTCGAGGCCGTGGAATCGGGCGAGAAGGGGCTGGCCGCCATCGAGCGCGAGAAGCCCGATCTCGTCCTGCTCGACGTCATGATGCCGGGCATGGACGGATTCGAGATGTGCCGCAGGTTGCGGCGGATTCATCCCCTGACCGAATTGCCGGTGATCTTCGTCACCGCCCTGGACGGCCCCGCCGACCGCACGGCCTGTTTCTCGGCCGGGGGCAGCGACATGGTGGCCAAGCCCATGGACGCCAACGAGATCAGCGCCCGGGTGGGCGTGCATCTGCGCCTGGGTCAGGCCATGGACCGTCTCACCGCCTATCAGGAGCGTGTCCATGACGAGTTGCGCGCCGCCCGTGGCGCCCAGGCCGCCCTGATGCCCACCTCGGCGGAATTGTCGGCCATCCGCGAGCGTCTGGGGCTGGTGGTGGACGGGCGGATCGAAAGCTCGTCGGAACTGGGGGGTGATTTCTGGACGGTCCTGCCCGCCGGGCAGAACCAGATCTTCCTGCTGGTGGCCGATTTCACCGGCCACGGGCCGGTGGCGGCGTTCAATGTCTTTCGCCTGCATCTCCTGCTGTCGCGTCTGCCGCGCCAGTTGCCGTCGCCCTCCGCCCTGCTGGGCTATCTCAATCTGGAACTGAAGGCGGTTCTGCGCCCCGGCCAGTTCGCGGCGGCCTTCGCGGCCCTGATCGATGTGGAGGCCGGAACGCTGACCTATGCCGCCGCCGCCTCGCCGCCGCCGGTTCTGTTGATCGATGGCAAGGCCCGCTTCCTGGAATGCGACGGGGCGCCGCTGGGGGCCTTTGCCGACGCGGAATACGAGGAAAGCCGGATCGACCTGCCCCATGGCGCGGCGCTGCTGGCCTATTCGGATGCGCTGGTGGAAAGCCTGGGGAGCGACGGCACCCTGGCCTGTGATCAGGACACTTTGCGCGATTGGGTGCTGGGCGTCCAGGAGGGGCATTCGCTGGCGGACGAGGTCTTGGCCCGCTTCCGCGAGAAGGTGCCGGGCGAGCCGCCGGACGATCTGACCCTGGTCAGCATCCGGCGGCCCTGAGCAATCGGGGGATCAACTGAAGGCCGCGGCCAGTTCGTCCAGCAGGCTCTGAACTTCCTGCGACGGGCCTTCGATGGCGGCCACCGAATCGACGGCGCCATCGAAATCGTTGTCGCGGAATTTCCGGGCCGCCTCGATGCCCAACTGGTGGACCCGTTCGTGCGGGGCTTCCAGGGCGCGGAAGGCGGGGTGGTTGCGGATCTTGTCATCGGTGACCGAATAGTACCACTTGCCCAGGCGGCAGCTCTTGTGATTGGCCAGTTCGTCGGGATTGATGGTGGTCTTTTCGGCCAGCATCTCGGCCAGACGACGGCGCCAGATCATGTGGTCGGACTTGGCCAGATGGATCACGGCGTTGCGCATTTCCACCTGATTCATCTCGTTCAGCATCTCGGCCAGATTGCCGCTGGCCTTGGATGAGATGTCGATCACCGTGTTGATGGCCTTGGTGTCATCCACCGAGCGGGCGGCGGCGGCTTCCAGATTGTCGGCGATCTCCTGGGCGGCGTGGCGCTGCTGGGCCAGGTGTTCGGAGATTTCCTGCATCAAGGTGGTGACGTCGCGGATCTCGTGGCTGACGGTGCGCATCTTGTCCACCGATCCCAACACGATCTGTTCGCCCTCGCGCACCGTCTCGGCGCCCTTGCCCATTCCGGTCAGGATGGCGGCGGTCTCCTCGGCCAGCATGTCGATGCGCGAGCGGATTTCCTGGGTCGCCTGGCCGACCTGATTGGCCAGATTCTTCACCTCGGTGGCGACCACGGCGAAGCCCTTGCCGAACTCGCCCGCACGGGCCGCCTCGATGGTGGCGTTAAGCGCCAGGATATTGGTCTGGCGCGCGATCTGCTCGATCTGCTTGACGCTGGCGCCGATGGATGACGAAGCATCGGTCAGGCGCGACACGCGTTCCGCGGCATCGTTCACCGTGGTGACGATGTTCTGCATGGTGCTGACCACGGCCTCGGTGCTGCGCGCGCCTTCATCCGAGACGTCCTGGACCGAGCGGGCATTGGTGGCCGCCAGTTCGGAGGTCCGGGCGATGGCCTGGACGGTGGAGACCAATTCCTCGGTCGAGGCCGAGATGGTGGCCATGCGCCGGCTCATCTCGCGGATGGAGCGCAGCGTATGGACCGCCTGGGTCACCGTGCCGTTCAGGTGGATGGACATTCCCACCGACTGGATCAGCAGCGAGCGCGAGCGGTTTTCCAGCTTCTCGGCCAGAATTTTCAGCTTGTCCGCCAGGGGGCCGCCCGCCTCGGGCAAGGTCCGGTAACCGCCCTCGATCAGACGATCTATCACGGCCTCGAAATCGGCCAGGGAAATATCCTGGGAATCAGACATCCTACTTCCCCTATCGAAATTCGGCGCAAGATTATAGGGTCTTCGAGTGCACCGCAAGATGGCGGGGGGCGCAAGCCGGGTTGAAACGCCGCCACCCCTTACCGTATCTTCGCCTCAGCCCTTCGCAGCCCAGCCCAGAGGTTTCGTCATGCCCTCCTTCGACGTCGTTTCCAAGACCGATCTCGCCGAGGTCGACAACGCACTTGCGGGCGTGACCCGCGAGGTGGCCCAGCGCTACGACTTCAAGGGATCGAAATGCTCGGTCGAACGCAAGGAAATGGTGATTACCGTTCTTGCCGACGATGATCTGAAGCTGAAAACCATGCATGAACTGATGGCCGTGCATTTCACCCGCCGCAAGGTGGACCCTCGGGTTCTCGATTATCAGACCGTAGAGAAGGCCTCAGGCAATACGGTGCGGCAGGTCGTGAAGATCAAGGACGGAATCGACGCGGTTCTGGCCAAGCGCCTGGTCAAGGACATCAAGGATTCCAAGATGAAGGTGCAGGTGGCCATCCAGGGCGACGAGCTGCGGGTCACGGGCAAGAAGCGCGACGACCTTCAGGAGGCCATCGCCCTGTTCCGCAAGCTGGACCTCGATCAGCCGCTGCAATACATCAACTTCCGCGACTGAACATTTCAGCCATGCGCTGGGGGCGGGCCGCCATGTCCATTCCATGGGGCGGTTTGGCCCCGGCGTAAATGACTCTGTAAGGATAATCGGGTTATGCTGCACTGCGTCATCAAGGGATGGCCCAGTGTTGTCCCGCCCGATGCCGAGAGTATGGAGTCTATGATGAAACCGTCATTCGGCCTTCGCTTCGTTCATGCAAGTCTGGTCTGCGAGGATGCCCTCGCCCAGGGCGAAAAGAAGCAGGCTCTGTGCGAGATCCTTCGCGTTGCCGACGATATCGTTTGGTACGCTGTTCTGGGCCGCAACGGCGGCACTGTCAGCCGCGAATGGATCGAAGCCGAGCGCTTCTCCGATATCTGCGCCCAGGCGGCCTGATCCGCGCGGCTTAAAGGACGGGGCCGGTCGTGAACGTCTTCTTTCTCGACCGCGACCCTATCGCCGCCGCCCGGCTGCACTCTGATCAGCATGTGGTCAAGATGGTTCTGGAAACGGCGCAGATTCTCTGCGCCGTGCTTTATCGTCACGGCATGACCGCCCCCTATCGCCCCACCCATGCCCGGCATCCTTGCGTGTTGTGGACCGGAGACAGCCTGCCCCATTGGCGATGGGTGCGGGATCTGGGGCTGGCTCTGGGCGAGGAATACACCTACCGGCGTGGAAGAGTTCATGCCTCGGCCCTGGTGATCCAAGGCCTGCCTGAGGCGCCGCCCATTCCCGATCTGGGCTGGACCGATCCGCCCCAGGCCATGCCCGATTCCTATCGTGGTCCCGATCCGGTGGAGGCGTATCGCCGTTATTACCGGGCGGAGAAGTCGGTGTTTCCCGGCAAGGGGCCCGCCACCTGGGCCCTGCGGGAGCGGCCGGGATTTATGGGGTAAGGGCCTTGTCGATGGCGGCGCGCAGGCGCGCGGAGTCGGGGGCGGTGGTGCTGGCGAACCAATCCACCAGTTGTCCATCGCGGCCCACCAGGATTTTGTGGAAGTTCCATCGCGGTACGCCCAGGGCACCTGTGCGTTCCGCCGCCCAGCGGTAGAAGGGATGGGCGCCCGTCCCGGTCACCACCTGCTTTTCCAGCAAGGGGAAGTCGACGCCATAATTGATTTCACAGAAGCTGGCCACTTCGGGATTGGAGCCCGGTTCCTGGGCGCCGAAATCGTTGGACGGCACGCCCAGAACCACCAGACCGCGTCCCCGGTATTCGCGCCACAATGCCTCCAGCCCCTGGTATTGCGGGGTGAAACCGCATTGAGACGCGGTATTGACCACCAGCACCACCTTGCCCTTGAAGGCGTCTGCGGGCACCTGTCCACCGGCAATGGCGGGAAGGGGAAGGCTCGACCAGTCGAGGTGATCGCCGGTCGCACCCCAGGCGACACCACCCGCCAGGCCAATGGCGGCCACAACGGAAGCGACAAACGAGCCAAGCGGATTGGTGGGGAGCAGGCGGGACATGGAAACCTCCTTGTTGCTCTAGACATGGGAAGAGCGGACCATGGGTCAAGGACCCCGTGGGGATGGTCTCTCTGGACGGATGTGTCCCAACTCCGCTATCTTTGGGGGAATCTAACCGAAAGGTATGGGGGGGAGGCACGGCGTAATGCTTCGACTTGACGTCGGCACATTGGGTTTTACCGCCGCCATGACGTCCATGACCTGTGGCATGGTCTATGGTGCCTATGGCATGGCGCGCCACCATGGCCGCCGCTGGATCGCTTTCGGTCTTTCGGCGCTGTGCTATGGCCTGGGTCTTTCGCTGATCGTCAATCTCGGCAGCTTTCCGCCGCTTTTCACTGTGGTTGGCGGCAACCTCTTGCTGGCCCTGGCGGCGGTTGCCCTGCATGCCTGCTGTGCCCAACTGTCCGAACGCGCATTGCCGCCGGTCTTCTACCTTGCCTATGTCGCCGCCTATTTGGGGGGAGTGAGCTACTTCCTTTATCTGGACGACAGCATCGGCGGCCGCATCGTGTGGGCATCGCTGATCCGGGTTCCGCTATTCTTGCATGCGGCCCTGATGATCCACCGTCACCGCCAAACGGAGAGGTCTATCGGCCTGGTGGTTCTGGAAACCGTCCTGGTCGGTTGGGCCTGTCTCCTGGTGGGGCGCCCTCTTGCCGTGTCGGTGGTCTATCCCATCCGGGAGTTCCTCTCCCTGGAGGGCTTTCTGGCGTTCTATTACGTCATGGCGGGGTCGGCCTATGTGGCCATGCTGATCGCCTTGATGCTGATCGATGTCGATCGCCTTGCCGCTCTGCTGGGCCGCGAGGTGTCGCGTCAGGCCGAGGCCCTGGAAACCCAGATCTCGCGCCAGACTCAGGCTCAGACCGAGTTGCGGTCCATCCTCGACAACATGCCCGACATATTTTATCGCACGGATGCGCAGGGCCGTTTGCTGATGTTGTCGCGTTCGGTGGAAAGTCTGCTGGGCTATAAGCCAGAGGAGGTTCTGGGGCAGGATTCTGCCTTCTTCCACGGCTCTGACGACAGCCGCCCCATGCTGGTCGCGGCCCTGGAGGCGGCGGGCGGCTCAATTCTCGATTATGAGTTGAGGCTAAGGCACAAGGATGGCCACACCTTGTGGGCGTCCACCTCGTCACGCTTTTACTACGACGCCGAAGGCAACCGGGCGGGGACCGAAGGGGTCGTCCGGCTGATCGAGGAGCGCAAGCAGGCGGAATTCCATATCCGTGAGAATCAGGCCCTGATCCAGGCCATGCTGGACGCCTCCTCCGATGCCATCATGCTGTTCCGGCCCGATGGGACCTTGCTGGCGGTCAATGGGGTGATGGCCGCCCGCTTCGGCCGCAAGGCATCGGAACTGACCGGTTCGTGCTTATGGGACATGTTCCCGCCTAGCGTGGCCAAGGCCCGCGAGGTCGCGGTGACCCGCGTGGTGGAAACCGGCGAGGCCATCCATTACCTGGACCGGCGGGGTGAGCTTTATCTGGACAATTCCATCTATCCCGTTCCCGGCGTGGATGGGGTTCCCGACAAGGTGGCCGTCTATTCCCGCGACATCACCGCCCAGACCCTGGCCGAACAGCGGCTGGCTATTCAGATGACCGAACTGGAACGCTCCAATGCCGAACTGGAGCAATTCGCCTATGTGGCCAGCCATGACCTGCGCGAGCCGCTGCGCATGATTTCCAGCTATCTCAGCCTGCTGGAGCGGCGTTACGGACCGAAGCTGGAAGGCGATGGCCTGGAATTCCTGGCCTTCGCCCGTGACGGTGCCAAGCGCATGGACCGGCTGGTGCTGGACCTGCTGGACTTCTCGCGCATCGAACGCAAGGGCTCGCCCATCATTGCCATGGAGGCCGAACCCGTGTTGCGCCAGGCGCTGCGCCATCTGGCCCCAAGCATGGATGAATGCGGTGCCCAGGTCGAAATGGCCGAGGACGGGGGTGCCGTCCGGGTGATGGGCGATCCCGAACAGGTCATCAGGCTGTTCCAGAACCTGGTCGGCAACGCCGTCAAGTACCGGGCCCCCGGCCGCGTGCCCCGTGTCTCGGTGTCGTGGCGCCGTGACGGCGGCGAATGGGAGTGCACCATCGCCGATAACGGTATCGGCATCGACCCGCAGTATTTCGAGCGGATCTTTGGAATCTTCCAGCGGCTGCACACGCCCGACCGGTATACCGGCACCGGCATCGGTCTGGCCATCTGCAAGAAGATCGTCGAGCGCCATTCGGGGCGCATCTGGGTGGATTCAACACCCGGCCAAGGCACGGCCTTCCACTTCACCCTGCCCGCGGCGGACTGATATCACCCCACATAGGCGGAGATATCCACCTCGTCGATCTGTTCGGGCTTCAGATAGCGTTCGGCATAGCGCTTGTAGACGCCCGATGTCAGGAACAGGTCGAACAGGTCGGGATCGACGTGCTTGTCCTTCTTGAAGAAGCTGAGGATCTTCACGCATTCCGACAGGGTCTTGGGCTTCTTGTAGGGGCGGTCCGAGGCGGTCAAAGCCTCGAAGATGTCGGCGATGGCGGTGATGCGGGCCGGGATGGACAGATCCTCGGCCGCCAGTTTCTTGGGATAGCCGCTGCCGATCAGGGTCTCGTGATGGGCGCCTGCATATTCCACCACCCGCGACAGATGCTTGGGGAAGGGCATGCGCTTGAGCATGATGATGGTCTGGATGATGTGCTCGTTGATCTTGAAGCGCTCTTCCTCGCTCAACGTGCCGCGCCCGATGGCCAGATTGTAGACCTCGCCGAAATTGAACAGATTGTCCGGGATCTTGGTCTTGAAGCCGTAGGACGGGTCGAACAGGGCCGAATTGGCCGGGCGGGGGATGACGTGCTGCGGCTTGTCGGCCAGCAGGGTCTCCATGGCGGGAAGGGGTTGCGGCTCGCCCTCATAGCGGCGCAGTTCCTCGTGGGCCAGTCCCAGGCGGTCGTCGAAATGACGCATCCAGGTCCGCGTGGCGATGGTTCTCAGGCGTTCCACCTTGTCGGGCGCCATGAATTCACCACCCAGATTACACTCGGCGATGAAGGCGAAATCATCCAACAGCCCGGTTTCGGCCGCCTTGAACGCGGCCTCGGCCTCGGCTGCCGGGGTGCCCGCGACAATGGCTTCGAGCATGCGGATGCGCTCGTCGCGCAACAGGACCTCGAAGCGGGTGCGCACTTCGTGGATGCGGTTATAGATGGTTTCCAGCTTGGTGGCCTTGTCCACCACGTATTCCGGGGTGGTGACCTTGCCGCAATCATGCAGCCAGGCGCCGATCTTGAACTCGCGCCACTGGTCGGGCGTGGTGAAGGCGAAGTCGGCCAGCGACCCTTCCGTCACCTTGCAGGCCTCCTCGGCCAGCATCAGCGACAGTTCCGGCACGCGTTCGCAATGGCCGCCGGTATAGGGGCTCTTGGCGTCGATGGCTCCGGCGATGATCTGGATCATGGCGTCCATCAGCCGTTCCTGCTGGTCCAGCAGGTCGCGGTTGTAAAGCGCGGTGGCGGCCTGGGCGGCCAGGGCTTCGACGAAACGCTGGATTTCTGGCGAGAAAGGCACGATCTCGGTACTGCCGTGCGGACGCGAGTTGATCAGCTGCACCGCGCCGATAATGTCGCCGCCGCGCGGCTTCAAAGGCACGGTCATGAAGGAGACCGACTTGTAATTGGCCCGCTCGTCGAAGGCCTTGGTTCCCGAGAAGTCGAACTCGGTGTCGTCATAGGCGTCGGGAATGTTGACGGTGGTCTGGGCGTGCACCGCATGGCTGACCACATTGTTGTGGTTCTCCTGGCCGTCCTTGTACATGGGGACCGGAGGCAGCGAGGGCGGTGCCTCGTTGGCGCCGCCCATGCGGATGTTCAATGTGTCATTGCGGATGATCTGAAAGCGCAGATTGTTGTCGTCATCCCTGATGTAAAGGGTGCCGCCATCGGCATTGGTCAGTTCCTTGGCGCCCATCAGGATCATTTCCATCAAGACGCCGTGATCGCGTTCCGACGACATGGCGATGCCTAAATCCACCACCCGTTCCAGCCGTTTCTGAGCGGTGGCCAGATCATCGGTGCGGTTGGCCAAGGTTCCCTTCATCAGCCCGAAGGCTTCGCCCAGATCCTGGAACTCACTGATGAACGACGCCTTGGGCGGTTCGCCCGAGAAATCGAACTGACGCACTTTGACGGCTTCGGAGACCAACTGGCGGATGGCGGTGGCGATGTTGTGGGCGAACAGCATGGACAGCGGCACGACCACCAGCAAAACCAGGCCCGCCGCCTTGAGGATGCGCGATTGCATCTCGCGGATGGGGCCGGTGAAGTCGGAGAAGGGCGACACGATGCCGATACCGATGGACTGGCCGCCGCTGTGGCGCCAGTTGGTGATCTGCACCAGGGCGTCGCCCACCGGCGTATCCACCAGCCGCACCGCCTCTCCCGACGTGGCAAGGCCCAGGGCCTTCAACAGGGGATTGGGCAGAGACGCCAGGCTGGTGACAGCATCCGGAGGACTGCTCACCAGAGAGGGGGAAATGGCCAGGACGTTCTTCTTGTCGTCGAACAGAACGACGCCGCCCGATGGCGAGATGTCTTGGCGGGCGATGAAGGCGGACAATCCCTTCAGGGTGATGTTGACCGCGAACACCGCGCCCTTGTCGCCGGTGGCCCGTGACGCGCCCAGGGTCAGAACCTGCAGCGAACTCAGCAGATAGGGTTCGGCCAGGACGGTTTCAGGGCTGTCGATGGCCTGCTTGTACCATGAGCGGGGGCGGGGGTCGTAATCGGGATTGTCGGTGCGCGTCTGCCCCATGACGGCGGAGGCGGTCGTATAGAAGGTGAACCACTCGCGGCGGATGCCCGTCTGGTCGGGTGCCACGCTGCGCAGGATCAGCCGGGTGCCTTGCGGCGCCTTGAAGGTGGTCAGAATACGCTGATCGCCGTTCACGGCGATGGCTTGAAGGAAGCCTCCGTCGGCTTGGCCCACATATAAGGAATAGAGGTCCGTGTCCTGCTCCAGGGCACGCATCATGAAGGGAACCAGCGGATGGGCGATGCCGTCGCCGCGGATGGGAACGGACGCGGCCGGCAACGCGGCGCCCAGACCGGCCAGATCCACCACGGCCGCCATCTGGTCGCTGACCCGGTCGGCGACGCGGGCGGTGATCTCGGCGAAGAGCCTCCGTGCCGCTTCGTGGGCTGCGGTGGTGCTGGCGAAATAGACGCTGGACGCCGTGGTTACCGTCAGGCAGGCCACCACGAAAGCGATAATCAGCACGATACTGAATTGCAGCCCAAGGCGCATCCGGCCAGCCATGCCCCCCCCTATATATCAAGCCCCCTTGATGGCGCGCAGTCTGCACCAGAATTGGAAAAA
Organism: Paramagnetospirillum magnetotacticum MS-1; assembly: GCF_000829825.1. Classification (NCBI taxonomy): domain Bacteria; kingdom Pseudomonadati; phylum Pseudomonadota; class Alphaproteobacteria; order Rhodospirillales; family Magnetospirillaceae; genus Paramagnetospirillum; species Paramagnetospirillum magnetotacticum. Next base: position 139,936 of record NZ_JXSL01000025.1, read on the forward strand.
TAATAGCGGGTAATCACCCTATCACCCATACATTTGCCCAGTCCAAGGGACGGAGTACTCAGACGCCTTTTTCCCGGCGGTTGACGCGGGCCATGGACAGGCCCAGGCAGATCCCCGCCCAGGCCAGGGTCACCGCCAGGGACACCAGATAATGGGTGTCCGTGAACAGCCGTTCCGGGCCGCCATAGAAGGGCGCGCGGATGATCACCAGGGCGTGGCTGACCGGATTGGCCAGCATGACAGCCTTCATCCATCCCGGAACGTTGCCGATGGGGAACAAGGCCCCCGACAGCATCCACAAGGGCATCAGGAACACCATCATCACCGCGTGAAAGGCCGAGGTGGACTTCATTCCCCAGGCCAGCAGGAAACCCAGCGCCGAAAAGCCGATGCCGGTCAGCAGGAAGCCCATCAGCAGCAGGACCAGGGCGCCCGCTCCCAGATGCAGGCCGAGGAAGGGCGCGGCAATGGTGAAGATCAGGGTCTGGATCATGGCGATGGAGGTCGCCCCCAGCACCTTGCCCAGCACGATGGCCAGCCGCGACACGGGGGCGACCAGCACGCCTTGAAGGAAACCGGCGTCGCGGTCCTCGATGATGGTGATGGACGAGAAGATGGATGCGAACAGCATCATCATCAGCATCACGCCGGGATAGAAATATTCGAGATAGGTGACGTTCTCCATGCCCGCGGGCCGGAACGATCCGCCGAAACCGGCGCCCAGGAACAGCCAGAACAGCAGCGGCTGGGCCACGGTGCCCGCTACGCGCTGGGGCTGGCGGATGAAGCGGGTGAATTCCCGCTTGGCCAGGGAGAAGGCGACGGGGGCCATGCCGGTCATGATGCGGCCTTCCGCAATTCCAAAGCCAAGGCATGGTCGGGGACCGCCTTGCTGGTGACATGGACGAAGACATCATCCAGGCCGGGCTGCTTGATGGCGATGGAGCCGATATCGGCGCGGAAGCGGTCCAGGATACGTTCCAAAAGCGGCAGGCTTTCGCCGTTCTCGGTCTCCTCCAGCCGCACTTCGTCGCCGATGCAGCGCACGGCCAGGCCCATCTCGGCGCGCAGACGCTCGGCCAGGGCTTCGGCGTTCTTGGCCTGAACCACCACCATCTCGGTGCCGATCATGGCTTTGAGCGCGGCGGGGGTGTCATAGGCCAGCAGCTTGCCCTCGCGCATGATGGCGACACGGTCCACGTCGTCGGCCTCGGAGAAGACGTGGCTGGTCATCAGCACGGTCATGCCCCGCTCTTTCTGCAAGCGGTGCAGCGCGGTCAGAAAATTGCGGCGGCTCATGGGGTCGAGTCCGGTGGTGGGCTCGTCCAGCAGAAGGATCTTGGGCTCGGTCATCAGAACCTTGGCCAGTTCCACCTGCCGCGCCAGACCGCCCGACAGGGTCGCGACCTTCTGGTCCAGGCGGCCATCCAGATCGGTCCAGCTTAGGCCCTCGTCACGGCGGCGGATATAGTCGGCGCCGGTGATCCCATAGAGATCGGCGTGGATCTTCAGGTTCTCTCCCACCGACAGATGCTTGTCCACGGCCGGGCTTTGGAAGACCACACCCATGATTTCGCGCACCCGTGCCGGTTGGGCGAACAGGTCGAAGCCACCGACGACGACCTTGCCCTTGCCCGGCAATGTCATGCCGCACAGGATGCGGAACAAGGTGGATTTGCCGCTGCCGTTAGGGCCGGAGAGAATGACGAATTCCCTGTCCGCGACCTCAAGGGTCAGATCCGAGATGGCCGTCCGGGGCGGCATCTTGCGCGCGCCCGGATAGGTATGGCTGAGATTTTCGATGGTGATCATGGCCGGGCACTGTTCCACAGCCCGGCGGGTGGGTAAAGGCCCGCCTTATTAAAAAACATCAATGCTGCCCCGCTTTGACCCCGCGCACGAACGACACGAAGCGTGGCGCCCAAGGATTGGCGCCGACCGATCGCATATGAGCATAGGTGGCGAGCGTGTTGGCGATTATCAACCCGTCGTGTTTTTCGGCGATGCCGGTGCCCCGGATGACCTGATAGGCGAAACGGGGCGTGCCTTCCATATTCTCCAGCCGCGAATGGTGGAATTCATGGGCGGGCAGAACGCCGGGGCCATCTTCCAGACGGGGCCAGGGGAAGTGTTCCGTTTCGCGAAGACGCACATAGCCCCGTCCCTGGGGCGCCTTGTGCATCACCGCATCGGCGGGGATCAGCCCGACCATCTCGCGCCTTTGCCCTTTCCAAATGATGGAGCGCGACAGAAACATCAGCCCGCCGCATTCGGCATAGATGGGCAGCCCGGCCAGCCCTTTTTCCTGGATTTCGGCGCGCAAGCTGGTGTTGGCTTCCAGCGCCCCGGCTTGGGTCTCGGGAAATCCGCCGCCGATGAACAATCCGTCCAGATTTGGGGGCAGATGGGGATCGCGAGTGGCGTCGAAGAACACCAGTTCGGCGCCCGCCGCCTCCAAGGACTCCATATCATCGCGGTAATAAAAGCCGAAGGCGGCGTCCCTGGCGATGCCGATGCGGACCTTTCCCACATCCGTCATCCCGGCCCCGAGCCGGGATCCAGGAGTCGCTAAGACAGCCATCGTGTTGCCCCTGGGCCCCGGATCGGCGCTTCGCTTGTCCGGGGTGACGACGCTTTCAATGGGCGATGCCGCCTGGGCCAGGGCGATCAGGGCGTCCAGATCCACCTGGGCCGAGACCGCGCCCGCCAGCCGCGATATGGCCGCCGCCGCCGCCTCGGCCTCGTTGGCGGGGACCAGTCCCAGATGTCGCTCCATGATCTCCATGTCGGGGCCGCGATGGACGGCGCCGAGGATGGGAATGCGGGTGTAGTGGGCGACCACGTCGCGCAGTTTCTTTTCGTGGCGGGGACCGCTGACCTTGTTGAGGATGACGCCTGCGATCTTCAGCGTCGGGTCGAAGGCCTGATAGCCGATCAGCAGGGGGGCGATGCCCCGTGTCATGCCCTGGCAATCCACCACCAGGACCACGGGGGCGTCCAGCCACTGGGCTAGCATGGCCGAGGAATTGGCGCCTTCCAGATCGACGCCGTCATAAAGCCCCTTATTGCCCTCGATCAGACTGATATCCGCGCCTTTGGAATCCTGCTCGAAGGTCTGGCGGATCAGGCCGGGCGGCTGGGTGTGGAAGTCCAGGTTGCGGCACGCCCGCCCGGTGGCGGCGCCCAACCACAGGGGATCGATATAGTCCGGCCCCTTCTTGAAGGTCTGCACCGCCAGCCCGCGTGCGGTCAGGGCGGCGGCCAGACCCACCGTCACCGTGGTTTTCCCCGAGGATTTGTGGGCCGCCGAGATCAGCAGCCGGGGGGCGGGACGGGTGGTCACGCCGCCCCCGGAACCTTGGCTCTGTTGCGTTCGCGCCACAGAACCTGGGCCATGCCCTCGGCCTCGTCCACGCTGGCGGCCTGGCCCATGGCGCGAAGCGCGATGGCCATGGTGCCGGTGATGGCGGCGGCTGCCGTCTCGTCGGTCTCGGCCCCGGTCCACAGCGCCTTCAGGCGAGACAGGTTCAGATGCTCTTCATGGGGACGTGCTCCGTCCACCAGGGCGGGCCAGTTTTCCGACAAGGGCTGGCCGCCCACCAGGGATAGCACTTCGCACTCCTTTTCCGGGCGGCGTTCGGCCTCGCCGCCTTCGCCCTTGAACACCGCCATGCGCTGGTCGCCCAGCAGGCGCAGCGCCTCCTGATGAACCGGGGCATAGGGCGGGTGCGAGACGCTGGACAGGGAACAGGCCGCGCCAAAAGGATTGGCCAGCCGCGCCACGGTATGGACGGGCGAGCGCAGGCCCAGCTTGTGGCGCAGTTCCATGATGGCGTGCAGCGGTGGCGACAGATGTTCCAGGGTCATATAGGCGAAATTGCCGCGCTCCAGCCGGGCGCAGGCCTCGGCCATGGAGGTGCTTTGCGCCAGTCCCAGGGCGCTCAAAGCCTCGGACGTCCAGACCCGCCCGGCGGTGTGGCCTTCCGAGCCGTGCATGAACACCCGGATGCCGTGACCGGCCAGGGTGAGGGCGGCCAGCAGGTAAAGGGGAAGCTGGCGGGTCTTGCCCGCATAGCTGGACCAGTCCAGATCGACCTTCGGCGCGTTTGCGGGCGGCGTGATGGTGGCGCGGATGGCGGCGGCCAGTCCGGCGGCCTCCTCCGGCGTTTCGGTCTTGACCCGCAGCAGACAGAGGAAGGCGCCCAGTTGCACCGGCTCCACCTCGCCCTTCAGCACCATGGCGAAGGCGTCGCGCGCCTCCTCGAAGGTGAGCGGGCGCGACAGGCGCGGCCCCTTGCCGAGAATGCGGACATATTGGGCGAAGGGATGTTCTTGGGCCACGGGCGATCCTTTCTCGGCTGACATCGGCGGCCAATGATAGTCCAATATGCCCCGATTATGGAAAGCCCCTTATTTCAGGAAATCGTAATATGAATTTGACCATCGAGGCCGCTTTCAACCGCGCCGCTCAGTCCTATGACGGATTGCGCCGCCAATTGGTTCCCTGCTTCGACGATTTCTATGGCGCCACCCTGGATCTGGTGAGCGAGTTTGCGCCAGGGCGGGCGCGCATCCTCGACCTGGGGGCGGGGACGGGGCTGCTGTCGGCCCTGGTGGCCGAGCGTCTGCCCGATGCTCATCTGGTGCTGACCGATCTGGCCGAGGCAATGCTGGACAAGGCGCGGGCGCGTTTCGCCCGGCACTCCGCGCCTGTGGAGTTCCGGGTCATGAGCCATCTGGATCTGGCCGAGGAGGGGGGCTACGACGTGGTGATGTCGGCGCTGTCCATCCATCATTTGGAAGATGACGGCAAGCAGGCGGTCTATGCCGCCATGGCCCGCGCCACCCGTCCCGGCGGCCTTGTGGTCAATGCCGATCAGGTGGCGGGCGATACGCCCGAGATGGAGGCCCGCTACTGGACTCATTGGCACGAGGCGGTTCAGCGGGCCGGGATTCCCGCCGAGGAGATCGCCGCGGCCATCGAGCGCCAGACCCTGGATCGCCGCACGCCGCTGGCGCCGCAACTGGACTGGTTGCGCTTAGCGGGCCTGGCCCAGGTGGAGTGCCGCTACAAGAATGTCAGTTTCGCCGTGATGGCGGGGATCAGGACCTAGGGGCGATGGCTCTGCGGATATTGCCTATGCAGGCCTGAATGCGGGTCGCGCCGTCCTGGGGCGACAGGCGTTGGCTCGGTGCGGTCTCCCGCCAGCGCCGGGTGGTGTCGTCGAGCAGCAGGTGAAGGCTCCCCAGGGCTCCCACGGTGTGGCGCAGCAGGTGGCGGCAGTCGGATACGCAGATGATCAGATCGGCGCGGATGTGAAGTTCGTCCGGGTCGATAGGGAACTTGGCCAGATACTCGGAGGCGGCAATATCGATCCGGGTCCCGCTTTCCAGGACATGGGCGAGGATGCTCAGGACCGCGCCTTCGAACAGAATCTGCCTGTCGGTTGGCCTGTCCTCGGTTTTTCCCGTGATGTGCAATCTGTCCGGCAAGTCCCCACCCTTCCGATCCGGCCTGCTGGTGACCGATACTAGCCGATCAGGGTCTGCCGACCTCTGGGAGTAAAAGTCCAAGGAAAATAGCGCGCGCCACAGCATGAGCCCGCGTCGCGGCACCCATTTTCTTCATGGCATTAAGAATGTGGAAGTTAACGCCGCCAATGGATATTCCGAGATGGCGAGCAATTTCCTTGCTGCTCTTGCCGGAGGCAATAAGTTGTAAGACGTCACGCTCCCGCTCGGTCAAATTGCCTTGAATGCTGGAACCGTCCACTTCTGCACCGTATAGTGTCAAAACCCCTGTAAGCCGCAGAATAGTTGCCAGTCATCGGGGCAATCAAGCCAGATATCAGGACCTAGCAATTCAACTAGGGCTAGATCGGCATTGAAGGGGGAAAGAGTTATGACGTGGCCGTGGATATACGTACGACTAATGTCAAGCTTGTTACGGCCAATCGAACGAACTTCATGTCCTTACGAAAACAGAATGGCGGAGTTTCGAGAGACTTTCATTTTTGATCGTAAAATGAAAACCATTCTTAGCCAGCGTTCTTGTAATTGTATTTCGCGGATGCGGGACGTCAGCAAATGGCTGTGTGCAGGGCTGAATTCGAGCCCTATTTCGTCTTCATCTCGTAGACGCCGCTCCAATCGGGTGACGGCGGGTCGGCCAGAAAGTGGCGGCTGCGTTCTATGAAGATGGACGGAACCTTGTCGGCGGGGGCCAGGGCGGCGAGGTTTTCGTAGGCGGCGATGGCATCGGTCCAGCGCCGCTCCTGATAGGCGCTGAAGCCTTCCTCGGTCAGTCGGCACATTTCCAATTCCGCCGCTGTGGGGGCCAGGTCGGGATTGCCGCCGCGCAGCGCCATCAACTCGTAGACCATGGCACCGGCCTTGCGCCCCTTGACGGCGACCAGATCCAGAGGGCGGACCACCAGCGACGGACCGGCGGCATCGACCACCGCCTGGCTGATACAGATCTGGGTGCCGTAGACCTTGTTGACCCCTTCCAGGCGCGAGGCGACGTTGACGCCGTCGCCCATGGCCGTATAGCTCATGCGCCAAGCCGAGCCGATATTGCCGACAATGACCGGCGCCGTGTGCAGACCGATGCGCACGAACATGGTGGGGAGCCCCTGCGCGGTCCAGTCGGCATTCATCAGGGCCTGGACCCGCCTGGCTTTCAGTGCGGAGATGCAGCCGCGCAACGCATGGTCGTCACGCCAGACGGGGGCGCCCCAGAAGGCCATCACCGCGTCGCCTACATATTTGTCGACGGTCCCGTCCTCTTCCGCCACGCATTCCGAGATGGCGGCCAGATGGCGCGAGATATGGACCAGCAGGTCGCCCGCCGTCATGCGCTCGGACAGGCCGGTGAAGTCGGCCACATCGGTAAACATCACGGTCAAAGTCCGGTTCTGGCCGCCCAGTTCGATGGCCTTGCCGCTTGCGACGAGTTCGCGGACCAGATCGCGGGGCACGAACATGCCGAAGGTGCGCAGCGCCCGTTTCATCATGTTCATCGAATGGATCAGTTCATTGACCTCGGCGACGATGGCGTGAAGCGCGATGGGGCCGTTCAGGTCGAATCTCTGGATCTTCTGGATCTCACGGGTCAGCAGGGTGAGCGGCCGGGTAATCCAGCTCGACAGCAGCGCCACCAGCAAAAGCCCGAAAACCATGACCACAAAACCGGTGGCCACCAGTTCCCGGCTGTTTTCCCGCAGCGTTCCGACGAAATCGTCCTCCAGGACGATGATCACCATCAGCCAGTTCTTGCCCAATTGGGCCGGGAAGGGGTTGAACGAGCCCAGATGGCGGTGTCCACCCGATTCGAAACTGATGGTGGGCGTTTTAGCGGCACGGTAGGCGGCAAAGGCGTCGGTGATGACGCTTTCGCCCAGTTGGTCGGCCTTGACCAGGGAATATTTCAGCCCGTCCTGGCGCACCGTGCGCGCGGCGTCGGGATGGGCGATCAACTGTTCCTTTTCATCGACGATGAAGGCGATGCCCGATTGCCCCAAATCCAGCTTGGCAAGGAAAGCCGACATCTGGTTGGTGGCCACATTGGCGGCGGCGGCGCCGATCGCCCGGCCATCGGCGGCGATAATGGGATAGGCGGCGGTGATGCCGGGCTGGCGGTTGCTGGTATAGACCAGCAGGTCGCTCCAGATCAGCCGTTTGGTCGCGATGGCGTCCTTGTACCAGGGGCGGGGGCGGGGGTCGTAGTTCAACTGGTTGGAGGTCTCGGACCCCAGGACCTGTCCCGTCGCCGTCACATAGGTCCAGACATCGGAATAGACCCCGCCCTTGCGGTCGATGACGCGAAGCGCGAATTTTGCGCCTTCGGGCGGCTTCGAATCGTTGGCGCCGAATTTCTCCGTGCCGGGCGGGATGGGAAAGGCCTGAAGAAAACGCCCATCGGCATCGAAGGCCAGATAGATACTCTGCAACTGCTCCTGGGTTTCCAGAATGCTCATCAGATAGGGGAACAAGCTGCCGTCGCGGGCCCTGCCTTCATCGATGGCGGCCAGCCGGGCGGTGGCCTGGACGCTGGTCTCGACGGGATCGAGCAGGGCCATGCTGCTGGCGATGCCCGAGCTTGACACCCGTTCGACGAAACGCCCCATCAGTTCCAGGACCGACGCGGAGTTCCGTACATAGGCGAAGGTGACCAAGGTGACGACGGTGATGCTCAGCAGGGCGACGAAGGTGCCCATGATATTGATTCGAAGCGACAGTCCGTTGCCGCGTTTCTTGCGCCGCCGCTCCGGAAAAAGCCGTTCCGGCGCATCGCCGGACGGCGTGCTGCTCGGGGGCTCGGGCGCGGTGGGCATCGTGTTCATAAGCGCGTGATCACCGGCAAATTTAAACGAGTTGTGACAATGCTACCTCACTAGGTGGGGTGCGTCATCGGGTAAGGCCAGTAGTGAAAGTGAGATTCACATAGTCTCGCGCTGCATCCAGGTGGCCAATTGCTCGGCTGGCATGGGCTTGGCGTAGCGGAAGCCCTGAACCTTGATGCATCCGGCCTCCTTGAGGTGGATTTCCTCGCCTTCGGTCTCCACGCCTTCGGCGACGATGGACATGTCGAGAGCATCAGCCAGGCCGAGGATGGCCGAGACGATGGCGGCGTTATCACTCTGGTTGTTGACGTCGCGCACGAAGGAGCGGTCGACCTTGATGGTGTTGAGCGGAAGTTTCTTCAGGTAGGAAAGGCTGGAGTAGCCGGTGCCGAAATCATCCACCGAGACCTGGATGCCGATCTCGCGCAGCCGGGTGAGCTGTTCGATGGCGCGGTCGGGTTCCGCCATGACGGTGCTTTCGGTCAACTCGATTTCCAACTGGGACGGCAGGACGCCGTATTGGGTCATCAGGTCCGAAATACACTCCACCAGGGCATGGTTGAGGAACTGGCGCCCCGAGACGTTGACCGCCACCTTGATGCCGGTCAATCCGGCCTCGCGCCAGACGGCCAACTGGCGGCAGGATTCTTCCAGCACCCACCAGCCGATCATGGAAATCAGATTGCTTTCCTCGGCGATGGGGATGAAGAGCGCGGGCGAAACCTGGCCGCGCTCGGGGCTGTTCCAGCGGATCAGCGCCTCGACGCTGGAGGTCACGCCGGTCTGCAGATCCACCTGGGGCTGGTAGAACAACTGGAACTCGCCACGCACCAGGGCGTGGCGCAGCGCCTCCTCCAGCTTGAGGCGGTCCAGGGCTTCGTCGTTCATGTTGGAATCATAGAAGCAGAAGGTGTTACGGCCCTTCTGCTTGGCCCGGTACATGGCGGTGTCGGCGTCCTTCATCAAGGAATTGAAATCGTCGCCGTCCTCGGGGAAGAGCGCGATGCCGATACTGGCGCCCACATGGACCTTGTGGCCCGACAATTCCACCGGCTCGTCCAGTGCGGTGGAGATCTTTTCCGCCACTTCGGCCAGTTCGCTGCTGCTTTGGAAGTGGGTCAGGACCACGACGAATTCGTCGCCCCCTAAGCGCGCCACCGTGTCCGAGCGGCGCAAAGTGTGGCGCAGCCGGTCGGCGACCACCTTCAGCAGCTGGTCGCCCGCCACATGGCCCAGGCTGTCATTGACGATCTTGAAGCGGTCGAGATCGAGGAACATCAGGCCGATGCGCCGCCCTTCGCGCTTGGCCACCTCGATGGCGTGGTGGACGCGGTCTTCCAGCAGCAGGCGGTTGGGCAGGCCGGTCAGGGTGTCGTGGGTGGCCTGATGGACCAGTTGCTGCTCGGTCTCCTTGCGCTGGGTGATGTTTTCCTTGACCGCCATGTAATGGGTGGTCACGCCGTCATCGTCGCGGATGGGCGAGATGGTGGCGTATTCCCAAAACAGGCTTCCGTCCTTGGCGCGGTTGCACAATTCGCCCTGCCAGGTGGCGCCGCCCGAGAGGCACTGCCACATGTCGCGGAAGACCGAGGCCACGGTCTCGCCGGATTTCAAAAGCCGGGGATTGCGGCCCAGAACTTCGTCCTCGGAATAGCCCGAGACCAGAACGAAGGCCCGGTTGACATATTCGATGGCGCCTTGGGCATCGGTGATCATCACCGCGACCGGAGCCTGTTCCAGGGCGGTTTCCAGCTTGCGCAACTGCAGGCGGCGCTGGTGAATCTGGGTCACGTCGCGCGAGAACACCGCCACTCTGTCGTGGTTGCCCGAGGCGTTGTCCACCAGATGCATATGAATGTCGAACAGCCTGGCGCCGATGGCGTAATGGCCCTCCACCGTTTCGCCGCGGGCCAGGACGCGTTCCACGCCTCTGCGCATGGACGAGGTCACGGCCTCGGGGAGATGGTCCCAGATGGATTTGCCGGGCAGGTCGTCGCTCTTCTTTTCGAAAAAGGAGGAGGCGGCCGCATTGAGTGCCAGGATGGTGCCGGCGGCATTGACCAGCACGATGCCGTCGGTGGAGGAATCCAGCATGGCGCGGATCAGCGCCTTGCCGTCCAGGATGGTCTGTTCCGCCTGCTTGCGCTTGCTGACGTCGTAGATCCAGGCCAGATTCACCGCCTCGCCGTTCAAGCTGGCCGAGCGGATGGTCAGAACCGACCAGAAGGATGTGCCGTCGACACGGAAGAACTTCACGTCGGCATCGGCGATCTCGCCTGCTTCCTTCAACTGCCGCACCACTTCCCGGCGCTGGTCGTCATCGGCGAAAAGGCGCCGGGCCGGATGGCCGATACACTGGTCCGGCGTCATGCCGGTCACCTGACAGAATCTGCGGTTGACGAAGACAACCTGGCCGTCGCGGCGGCGCGACACGGAAACTCCGATCGGGCTTTCATCCAATATGCCCAGAAAATCGGTAATTTCGGCGGGAAGAGACATGGTGATCAGAATCTCAGCTACGAGGCGATTTCGTCAAATCTAACCGTAAAATGACGAAGTGTCACGACGGGGATAGGGCCTATACCCGACTCATCGCTCTCCATCCGGTGGGGGCGGCGGTCTCTCCCCGTCTTGCCGGGCGGCGCGGCTGGCCCTATAGTTCGGGCACCATGACAGACGCACCCTTTCCGCACCGTCATCTCCTCGGCATCCAGGGTCTGGCGCCCAGCGAGATCACCAGCCTGCTCGACCTGGCCGAGGGCTATGTCGAACAGAACCGCTCCAGCGACAAGCGCAAGAATCTCCTGCGCGGCCGCACGGTCATCAACCTGTTCTACGAGAACTCGACGCGCACGCGCACCAGCTTCGAACTGGCGGGCAAGCGTCTGGGCGCCGACGTCATCAACATGCAGTCGGCGGGCTCCTCGGTGCAGAAGGGCGAGACCCTGATCGACACCGCCATGACGCTCAACGCCATGCATCTGGACGTCCTTGTGGTGCGCCACCCCGATTCGGGCGCGGTGAAGCTGCTCTCGGAAAAGGTCAATTGCGCCGTGATCAATGGCGGCGATGGCAGCCACGAACACCCCACCCAGGCCCTGCTGGACGCGCTGACCATCCGCCGCAGGAAGGGCAAGCTGTCGGGCCTTAACGTCGCCATCTGTGGTGATGTGCGCCATTCCCGCGTTGCCCGCTCCAACATCTATCTGCTCAACGCCATGGGGGCGCATGTGCGCCTGATCGGCCCGCGCACCCTGCTGCCGTCCGGTCTGGACCGCATGGGCGTCGAGGTCTTCCACGATATGAGGAAGGGCCTGGCCGACGTGGATGTGATCATGATGCTGCGCATCCAGAACGAGCGCATGAGCGGCAATTTCATTCCCAGCATCCGCGAATATTTCCACTTCTTCGGCCTGGACCGCGAGAAGCTGGGGATCGCCAAGCCCGATGCGGTGATCATGCATCCCGGACCCATGAACCGGGGCGTCGAGATCGATTCCGACGTGGCCGACGATGTGGAGCGCTCGCTGATCCGTTCGCAGGTGGAGATGGGCGTGGCGGTGCGCATGGCCTGTCTGGACATGCTGACCCGCGACTTGATCCGTTCCGAAGGAGCCGCCTGATGGCCGCCCGCAATTCCTCGGGCCTGGTGGCCTATGTCAATGCCCGCTTGCTGGACCCGGCCACCGGCCTGGACACCAGGGGCGCGCTGCTGACCAATGGCGAGACCATCGCCGATGTGGGCCCCGGCCTGTTCCAGGGCGGCGTGCCGTCGGGCATGGAGGTGGTGGATTGCCAGGGCCTGTGCCTGGCTCCCGGTCTGGTGGACATGCGCGTGCAACTGCGCGAGCCGGGCGAGGAGCATAAGGAGACCCTGAAATCGGCGGGCGAGGCGGCGGTGGCCGGCGGCGTCACCTCCATGGTCTGCCTGCCCAACACCAATCCGGTGATCGACGAAGTCGCCACCGTTGAATTCGTGGCGCGCCGCGCCCGCAAAATCGGTCTGGCCAAGGTCTACCCCTATGCCGCCGCCACCAAGCGGGTGGAAGGCAAGGAACTGGCCGAGATGGGCATGCTGGCCGAGGCGGGCGCGCTGGGCTTCACCGACGGTATCCGGGCCATCCGCAATGCCCAGGTGATGCGCCGTGCGTTGACCTATGCCGCCACCTTCGGCCTGTTGATCGTCCAGCACCCGGAAGAGCCCTCCCTGGCCGAGGGCGGCATGATGAACGAGGGCGAACTGGCCACCCGCATGGGCCTATCGGGCATTCCGGTGGCGGCCGAGGCCATCATGCTCGAACGTGACATGCGTTTGGTGGAGATCACCGGCGGGCGCTACCACGCCGCCCATATCGCCACCCGGGAAGGCGTCGAGATCATCAGGAAGGCCAAGGCCAAGGGCCTGTCGGTCACCTGCGACACCGCGCCGCCCTATTTCGCCCTGAACGAACTGGCGGTGAAGGATTACCGCACCTTCGCCAAGCTGTCGCCGCCGCTGCGTTCGGAACCCGACCGTCTGGCGGTGGTCGAGGGACTGAGGGACGGCACCATCGACGCCGTGGCCTCGGACCATTCGCCCCAGGACCAGGATTCCAAGCGGGTGCCCTTCGCCGTGGCCGAGTTTGGCGGCGTCGGTCTGGAAACCCTGCTGGCGGTGACGCTGGACCTTGCCCATAACGGCCATATGAGCCTGATCGAGGCTTTGAAGCTGGTCACCTGCGCGCCCGCCTCCATCCTGAATCTGGCGGCGGGGCGTCTCAAGGTGGGGGCGGCGGCCGATCTGGTGCTGTTCGATCCCGATCGCGGCTGGAAGGTCAATGCCAAGACCTTCCATTCCAAGTCCAAGAACTCCCCCTTCGACGATCGCCCGGTCCAGGGCATGGTGATGCGCACCATCGTCGATGGCCGGACGGTGTATACGCATGATGCTTGAGTTGTTCGCGGCGGCCATCGGCGGTTATCTTCTGGGCTCCGTCCCGTTCGGCCTCGTCCTGACCCGATTGGCGGGCTTAGGCGATATCCGCCAGATCGGCTCGGGCAATATCGGCGCCACCAATGTGCTGCGCACCGGGCGCAAGGGCCTGGCTCTGGCCACCTTGCTGCTGGATGGCGGAAAGGGTGCCATCGCCGTGGGGCTGGTCTGGGTTCTGCTGGGCCGGGACATGGTGCCGGTGGCGGGCTTCGCCGCCGTTCTGGGCCACAACTTCCCCGTCTGGCTGGGCTTCAAGGGCGGCAAGGGGGTGGCCACCACGATCGGCACCTTGCTGGCGGCGGCCTGGCCGGTGGGTCTGGCCTGTATCGGCACCTGGCTGGTGAGCGCGGCCATCTTCCGCATCTCGTCGCTCTCGGCGCTGATCGCCTTGGCGGCCTCGCCCGGCTTCGCCCTCTATTTCGCAGGACCTCAATACGCCCTGATGTGCGCCGGTCTGGCGGTGATGGGCTTTTACCGCCACAAGGCCAATATCATCCGCTTGATCCGGGGTGAAGAGCCGAGGATCGGGGGTAAGAAAAAAGCGGAGAGCGAGGGATGAACACGCCGCCTGCCGCGGGAAGTCTGTTCGAGAAAATTCCCGACGACGATTTCGGGGCTGAATCCATCGACACCCTGCTCCAAGGAGGGCGCTTCCGCCTGCTGCGCATCGTCTCCAACGGCCAGACCACGCCCGAGGGACAATGGCTGGATCAGGACGACGACGAGTGGGTGGTGGTGGTCAAAGGCGCCGGTATGGTCCGCATCGAGGGCGAGGACCATTCCCGCGCCCTGACGCCTGGCGACTGGCTGTTCCTGCCCGCCCATTGCCGCCACCGGGTGGAATGGACGGCGCCGGACCAGCCCACCGTGTGGCTGGCCCTGCACCGGGACATCTGATACGGCAGCCGCCTGAAGAGTTTGTCATCCCGAGCGTATGCGAGGGATCTCCGTCTGGCGCATCGGTTCCAGATCTGAAAGGCAGTGCCAGGACGAGATCCCTCCTCCCGTTGGTCGTTCGGGACGACAGGGCGAAGGGATCCGCCGGATGCTGTCCGACTACATATCCTCGCCCGCAATGGCCTTATCCAAGAGGGCGATGGTCTCGGCGATGCCGAACAGCTTGATGAAGCTGCCCATGCGCGGGCCCTGGTCGTTGCCCAGCAGCACCTCGTAGCAGGCCTTGAACCAGGCCTTGAGTTCCCCGAAGCAGGGGCGCTTGCCGATGGCGTAGACCAGATTCTGGATGTCGTCGACCGAGGCGTCGGCGGGAAGGGCCAGAAGACCGTCTTTTAGAGCCGTGAAAGCCTCCACCTCATCGGGCGTGGCCTTGCGGTACTTCATGTTGGGCTTCACGAAATCCTTGAAATAGGCGATGGCATAGCCCACCAGCCCGTTCAGGATGGGCGCGGTCTCGGGGGCGGCGCCCGGCGCATAGCGCTTGATGAAGCCCCAGATCACCGCAGGGTCGTCGGAATGACAGACGCTGACCAGATTCATCAGGATATTGAAGGACAGATGGGCGTCCTCGGCCGGAGGCTTGCCGCCATGGATGTGCCACACCGGATTGTCCAGCTTCTTGCCCGGCTCCTCGGACGGGAACTTGCCCAGATAGGCCAGATACTCGTCCACGGCGCGCGGAATGACGTCGAAATAGAGGCGCTTGGCGGTCTTGGGCTTTTGGTACATGAACAGCGCCAGGCTTTCCTGCGGCGCGTATTTCAGCCAGTCCTCCACCGCCAGGCCGTTGCCCTTGGACTTGGAGATCTTTTGGCCCTGATCGTCCAGGAACAGTTCGTAGGTCAGGTTAAGTGGCGCGCGGCCGCCTAAGATGGTGGCGATGCGGGTCGAGAGCTGGACCGAGGGGATGAGGTCCTTGCCGCTCATCTCGTAATCGACGCCCAGCGCCACCCAGCGCATGCCCCAATCGGCCTTCCATTGCAGTTTGCAAGCGCCGCCGGTGACCGGGGTCTCGATCAACTTGCCGTCCTCGCGCTTGTAGACGATGGTGCCAGCCTCCACATTGCGCTCGACGACCGGGACCTGGAGCACGATGCCGGTGTCGGGGCAGACGGGCAGGAAGGGGGAATAGGTGGCGCGGCGCTCGTCGCCCAGCGTCGGCAGCACCACGTTGATCACCTCGTCATAGTGCTTGAGCACGCCCAGCAGGGCGGCGTCGAAGCGGCCCGACTTGTACCAGTCGGTGGCCGACTGGAACTCGTATTCGAAGCCGAAGGTGTCGAGGAAACTGCACAGGCGGGCATTGTTGTGATGCCCAAAGCTTTCATGGGTGCCGAAGGGATCGGGAATGCGGGTCAGCGGCTTGCCCAGATGCTTGGCGACCATCTCCTTGTTGGGGATGTTGTCGGGCACCTTGCGCAACCCGTCCATATCGTCGGAGAAAGCGAACAGGCGGGTGGGAATCTCGGGCGCCAGCAACGAGAAGGCGCGGCGCACCATGGTGGTGCGCGCCACTTCGCCGAAGGTGCCGATATGGGGCAGGCCCGACGGGCCATAGCCGGTTTCGAACAGAACATAGCCCTTATCCGGCGCTTTACCTTTCAGACGCTCATCCAGCAAAGCGCGGGCCTCTTGGAAGGGCCAGGCGGTGGCGGAGCGGGCAAGGTCGCGGGAATCGGAGGACATGGGTCTAAGCTTTCCGTTCAGAAAAATGAAGAGCGGAAAGCTAGCCCCCGTGAGGGGGCTGCGTCAATCATCGGGAAAAGCGGGCGGGACGCTCAGCGCTTCTTCTTCTCGTCTTCCTCGGTGCGGTTGGCCAGGTAGTTGGACAGTTCCTTCATCTGGGCCTGCCATTCCTGCTCGGCATTGCGCTCGCGCAGCCAGATATCGGGGTCTTCCTTGACCTGGCGGAGATAGCGCACCGTGTAGGGGACATGGGTTTCCCGCTGGGCGTCGGTGGTGCCGAAATTGCACACGAAGCTTTCCAGGAAGGCGGTGGAAACCCGCGGGAACACCCGGTGGCAGGCCAGGACCAGAAAGTCGCCCCATTCGGGCGGGAACTTGGCGAAGGCGTTCAGCAGATTGTCGCGCAACGCGCCCTCGCGGGCCTTTTGCTGGAAGATGCGCGGGTCCTTTTCCTGCTCGTAGAGATCGTGGCAGATGCGCCATGCGTGATTAAGGCGCTTCCACCAGTCGTTCTTGGGGTCCAGCAGCGAGCGCAGCGTCTCGATCTCGCGGTTGCCGATCTTGGGGATGTCGTAGGCCATGGGCGAAGACGGCGCCAGCATCTCACGTAGCGCCTTGGTGTTGTCCTTGACCTGGAAGACCCGCGTGCCGTCGGGTCTCTTGGTCTCCAGCAGCTTCAGATCGTCCCAGCCGCTGTTCCAGCCCTGCAGGATACTGTCTTCCAGGGGCTTGGTGACATGCTCCCAGAAGCTGTCGCTATCGTCCTCGGCCCATTCATAGCTGGTGGACAACATGCGGATGTTCCGGCTTTCCCATATGGTGGGGAAGATGAACTTGGTCACCGCCGCCTTGAATTTCTCGGCGAATTCGGGCGAGGCCAGGAAGAAGGGCGGCAATTCCCGCTTCAGATCGGGATTGTGGCGGTGGAAGAAGACCAGAACCTTGTCGATGCGCCGCCCGATGGCCGCCTCGCACAGCCGCTCGAAGCTTTCGAAGCTCTTGGCGGGCGGGGGAAGCTCTGGCACCACATATTCCAACCGCTTCAGCAGATGGGCGAGATTGGGGGGCAGTTCGTATTCGATGTCCTTGTGGCGGGCCTCCCACCGCGCCTTGCGCGCTTCCTCGTCCTCCTTTGGGGGCAGGCCATTATACATCTCGACGGCCGCGGGCGGCGGCGGAGGGGGCGGCGGAGCCTTCTTGGGGATGGAGGCCTTGTACTTCATATCCTCCTTGAGGATATGGGTGACCAGCCAGTCGGTGAGCACTCGGATCAGGACCTGGGAGCAGGTCTTGAGATCCTCGTCCTGGGTCGCGGCCTTGAACTTTTCATGCAGCAGTCTGGCCTTCTGGGCCAGAGTCTCGTGCGCCTTCTTATGCTGCTCGATCTCCGGATATTTGATGGCCGCCATCACAGATTCTTCGCGGCGGAAATGCTCGTCCACGTAGCGCAGCAACTCGTCCGTGACGGTGGCCACCTGGCGCCAGTTGTCCTGGCCGATCCACTGTTCGGTTAAGTTGATCAGATCGATCAGTCTTTTGTGGTCGGCATCCAATGCCGGTGCACCCACCGACATGGCATCGCGCCAAACGATCATTCCATCCCCCGCCCAACACATACGCCATAGGTAAGTCACACCCTTAATCAGATGTGACTTTAGGTATCCTTGTCAACGGTGATAGGGCGAAAGAAGGGTAGGAATTCTACTCCCTAGAGGGATGTGCCTGCCCATCGGAAGGATAGGAAAGGGACGAAGCGGAGGCGACCTGAGGGTGGCGTTCATGCTCGGACAGCAAGGAGGCGGCCAGGATGGTGCAGTAATCGCCGAACTCACAGTTCCGCAGGCTGGGACAAGCCAGAAGCCGGCGTGTGAAGTCAATGAGAGGGGCAGGCTCGCCAGCGTCGATCAGCCGTTGGCCGTCTTCGGAAACCTTGCGGAAATTGCAGTCCTCAGCATGCGTGGCCATGGGCGCCTCTGCCTACAAACAATTATGGCGAACGACAATGTCGTCCGCCATGGGCATGATTATACCAAAGAGTAATTTGCCGGAGAAGGCCTAAGCTTTAGGTGGGGATGAAATAATGCTTACGAATTAAGTAAAAGAATCCGAAAAATTCCATAAAATTTTATGCATCTCCCGTCTCCAGCAAAGCCCGGCACTGCCTCACCGCCTCGGCCAGCCCCACCTTGACCGGCTCCACGCCGGGCGGAAAGGCGCCGAACAGCCGCGACGGCATCATGGGATCGAGAAGGACGAATACACCCCGGTCGTCGGCCCGGCGAACCAATCGGCCAAAGGCCTGCTTGAGACGCAGGCGGGTGATCATGTCGTCATAGGCCCGGCCGCCGAATTCGGCGCGGCGCGCCTTATGCAGAATGTCGGGCCGAGGCCAGGGCACCCGGTCGAAGACGATCAGGTGAAGCGAGCGTCCCGGTACATCCACCCCGTCCCTGACCGCGTCGGTTCCCAACAGGCAGGAGTGTTCTTCGGCGCGGAAGATGTCCACCAGGGTTGAGGTGTCCATATTGTCCAGATGCTGGGCCAGCAGCGGCAGACCTGCATCTTCCAAAGGTGCGCTGATGCGCTTGTGCACGGCCTTGAGGCGCGAGATGGCGGTAAAAAGGCCCAAGGCCCCGCCATGGGCAGCCAGAAACAGCTCGCGATAAGCCGCCGCCACCTGATCCATATCGTCCTTGCGCACATCGGTGACGATCAGCACCTTGGTGCGGGCGGGATAGTCGAAGGGCGAGGCCACTTCGGCGCGCACCGGATTGCTGTCCAGATGGATGGCGCCGGTGCGCCGCTCGGCGGCCCGCCAGTCGGTCTCCACATCGCCCGACCCGTCTTTCAGCGTCGCCGAGGTGATGACGATGCCATGGGCGGGCTCCACCACGGCCTTGGCGAAAGGCCGGGTCGGATCGATCCAGTGGCGGTGCATGCCCGCGTCGTAGTCGCGGCCATCAATTCTATCGACGGCGAACCAGTCAATATACTGCCGGTCCAGAACCCCGCCCTGGACGATGGTGTCCAGCATGCCCTTCCACCCGGCCAGGGGCATCAGCACCCGGCGCTCGATGGAGCGGCAGATGCCTTCGATGCGCGACCGTGTGGCCGATTCCAGTTCGGCGGCTTCGTCGTCCAGCAGGGCGGCCAGGGATTTGCTCAGGACCTGTAGCGGCAAGGCGATGCGGCCCAGGGCACCGGCCAGGCTTCCCGCCGCCTCGGGCAGACCTTCCAGCGGAGCGGTGGTTTCCGTCTCCAGGCTGTAGGGGGAATCGGGATGGGCGGCGCGGGCATAGACCTGTCGGCGCAACAGGCCCAGGAAGGCTTCCGCCGGTCCCTGGGGCTCGCCCTCGCTGATGCGCACCATCCAGCCGGGGCCGGGCAGGGCGCGGGCGGCGGCGAGGGCGGCGTCCAGGGCGGCGATGGCCTCTTCCGAGCCGCCCACCAGATCCTCGGCGCGGCGGTGCAGTCCGCGGGCACGCGACCGGCTGACCGCTTCGCCCTCGGGCCCCAGGATCCAGCGCCGCACCTCGGCGGCCTCCATGCCGGTGAGATGGGCGGAAAAGGCGGCGTCGGCAGCGTCGAAAACGTGATGGCCCTCGTCGAAGACCAGCCGGGTCGGCTGGGCGCCGTCGTCCAAGCCCCCCAAGGCCGCCTGGATCATCACCAGGGCATGGTTGGCGACCACGATATCGGCGCGGCGTGCGCGGCGCACGGCGCGCTCGATGAAGCATTTGCGGTAATGGGGGCAGGCGGAAAAGATGCACTCGCCCCTGCGGTCGGCGATCCCTAAGGTGCGGGCGCGGCCCAGCACTTCCACCAGCCAGCCGGGGAAGTCGCCGCCCACCATGTCGCCGTCACGCGTGGCCAGCAGCCAGCGGGCCATCAGCCCCACGGCGGGAGCGTCCTGGTTGCGGTTGCGGGTGACCATCTCCTCGTAGTTCAGGAGGCAGGCGTAATTCTCGCGGCCCTTCCTGATCACCACCTTGCGCGCCTTGTCGTGGGCATTGGGGAACAGGCGGTCCAGTTCCCCGTCCAACTGGCGCTGGAGATTGCGGGTGTGGGTGGAGATCCACACCGGCGCGCCGTTCTTCTCGGCCCACAATCCGGCGGGCGCGATATAGCCCAGCGTCTTGCCCGTGCCGGTTCCGGCCTCGGCCAGGACCAGATGGGGATGGGCCTCGGCTTCGCGCGGCAGGAAGGCGCGGCTGACGGCGGAGGCGTAATCGGCCTGGGTGGGGCGCTGCTCGGCGCCTTCGCCCAGCATCAGGGCCAGACGCTGGCGGGTTTCGACGGGATCGACGGGAATATTGCCGGGCGGCGGTTCGGGGGCGTATTCGCTCCATTCCGGCAGCCGGTCCCAGATTCGCATGGCCCCGCCGCCGCGACCCGAATCGCCCTGCACGCCCAAGGCCGCCAGCACCGCATTTCCCCAGCCCCAGCCGCCGCGCGCCATCATCCAGGCCAGACCGCGGGTGTCGGTGGCCCTGGCGGCGGTGTCGGCCAGGGTGCGGGCCGCCAGTTCTTCCAGCAGGCGGCGCACCGACGTCATCAGCGCCTCGGCCTCGTCCTCCAGATCGGCGGGGGCGGGCAGGCCCATGGCCTCGGCCAGCCCGCGCGGCGTCGGCAGGCAGAAGCGGGCGGGCCGTACAAAGGCGAAGAGTTCGAGAATGTCGAGACGCAGGAAGTCGTCGATGCCAAGCCGCGCCGCCACCGCCGGTCCGTGGCAGACCAGCGGGCTTTCATTGCGGGCGTAACGCGCAGCCTCGGTGCGGGTAAGGCGCCTGAACTCGCCATCCGGCTCCAGCGCCACCGCGCCCCGAACCCCGGCGACCAGCACCGGGACATGGGGCAGCAATATGCGGGACGGCGCAGACATGGCCGGAGACTACAGGGAGAACGATTGGTGCACAAGACACGCCTTGGCCCGCCCTCCTACCGCACCGCCGTCACCCGTCCCTCGACCTTGGGTGCGACGGTTCCCTGGGCGGCCACATAGTCGCTGACCACGTTGACCAGCAGCGGCGCGGCCTCGGCGTTGACCAGGACCTTGCCGTCCTTCAAAGGCTGATAGCCGTCGCCACCGCCCGCCAGATAGTCGGTGGTGGCCAGGCGGTAAAGGCGCTTGGGCTCTAACGCCTTGCCGCCGATCTGGGCCAGGATGATGCGCTTGCCGGGGGGCTTGGTGGAATCATAAGTGAGGCTGATGCCCGAGACCTGGGGGAAGCGGCCCGCCTTGCGCTCCACCGCCGATAATGTGTATTCCAGCACGCTCAGCATCTGGGCGCCGCTGACTTCGACCATCATCACCGTATTGCCGAAGGGCATCTCGGACAAAAGATCGCGCCGCGTCAGGCCCGAGCCCGGCTGGTACTGGCGGTTGCCGCGCAGGCCCCCGCCGTTGATCAGGGCCATATCGGCGTCGAAATGGGCGCGCAGGGCATCGGCCACCAGATTGCCCATGGCCGCCTCCTCGCCGCGCACCGTGGTGGTGCGGCTGTCCATGGGCGTGGCGAGCGTGGCAAGGGGAGCGTCCAGCGCCTCGCCCATCAGGGCGTCGGTCTTGGCGACCAGGGCGGCAAGGGCCGGGGCGGGCTGGGTCTCGGCCACGGGCACGAAGCGCCAGCCCTCGGTGCGCACGGTCGTCGGGCCGGTCTTGCCCGCATCGGGGCGGTCCACCAGCAGATCCACCACCCCCAGCCAATGGGCGTCGTGACCGGCTTTGAGCACCAGGGGGCCGTTCTCCAGGATGCTGACCGGGTCGTGGTCGTGGCCGCCCAAAACCAGGTCGATGCCCTTCACCGAATTGGCCAGTTTGCGGTCGTCGTCCAGATCCTGATGGGTTAGCGCCACCACAATTTCGGCGCCCTGGGCCCGCAACTGGCGGGCTGTGGCTTCGGCACTGGCGCGTTCCTCGGTGAAAGTGGCGCCCTGGGCGGTGGACATGCGGGCGGTGGCCCTGGTCAGCACGCCGAGGAACCCCACCTTGACCCCGCCGATCTCGGTGATCAGGGAGGGTCTGACCCCATCGACGCCGCTGATGTTGGAGCCCACCCAGGGGAAGGTGGACTCCTTGATGCGCGTGACAAAATTATCGGTGCCGAAATCGAACTCGTGATTGCCGGGCACGGCCGCCGCCGGGGCCAGGGCGTTGAAGAAGGCGATCATATGGGCGCCCTTGGTGGCGTTGGAGGCCAGAGACGGGCTGAGCAGATCGCCGCCAAAGGTGAAGACCGGGTTGGGTGTGCGGCCCCTTTCGCGGTCCAGGACGCTCAGCAACTCGGCCAGCCCGCCCTTGCCCTCGACGGGGCGGTATTCGTAGATGTCGTTGACGTGCAGGAAGGTCAGCCGCACCTGCTCTGCCATGGCCCGCGAGGCCAGCGCTAGCACCAGCAGCGACAGGGCGGCGGCAGCGATCTTCCTCGACATCATGGCATCCTCGGGACGGCTCAGCGGTTCATGCCGTGGTATTCGGGATTGGGCATCATGTCCAGTCCGTGGGCCATGCGGTTGGTGTAATTGAAGAAGGCTGCCGTGTCGGTGATGTCGAAAATGTCGGCATCGGAAAAGCCCACCTCGCGAAGAGCGCGGCGGTCGGCTTCGGCCACGTCGTGGGGTGCCGTGGTCAGCTTCCAGGTGTAATCCAGCATGGCGCGATGGCGTGGCTCAAGCTCCGCCACCCGGTAATTCATCACCAGCATCTCGCCCAGTTGCGCATCCCCCGACAACTGGCGCAGGGCCTGGCCATGGGCGACAAGGCAGTAATAGCAGCGGTTGGCCGAGGAGACGACCACGGCGATCATCTCGCGTTCCAGCTTGGACAGACCTGAATCCTCGGCCAGCATCAACTGGTTGTAGAAGCGCGAAAAGGTGCGGAACTTTTCGGGCCGCGCCGTATAGGCCAGCAGCACATTGGGCCGCATGCCCAGTTTTTCGTCGCATTTGGCGAAATAGGCGGCGATGTCCTCGGGGTAATCCTTGGCCTCGGGCAGGTCGATACGGACCACATGGTCGGGCTGCGGCATGGGCTCTCACTTCACAAGAGTTGCGGGGGAGTTCAGGGGGCTGGCTGGGCGGAGACGCAATTGCGCCCACTGGTCTTGGCCCGGTAAAGAGCGGTGTCGGCCTCGGCGATCAGGCTTTGCGTATCGAGGCTGTCGCCCTGGGTGGCGACCAGATTGAGGCAGGACACGCCGATGGAGATAGTGACCTCCCCCGAGGTTTGCGATGCCAGATGCGGAAGATGAAGCTCGGCCACCGCCAGACGCATCTTTTCGGCCAGGGTTTGGGCGTCGGTCAGGGTGCAGCCCGGCAGGATGACGCCGAACTCCTCGCCACCATAGCGGGCGACCAGATCGGCTGGACGCTTGGCTGTCGCCGCCAGGGTCGCCGCGACGGTCTTGAGGCATTCGTCACCGGCCTGATGGCCGTAATGATCGTTATAGGCCTTGAAGTGATCCACATCGATCATCAGCAGGGCCAGCGGGGTCCCCGCCCGGCTGGCGCGGCGCCATTCCTGGCCCAGGGTCTCGTCGAAGGTGCGCCGGTTGGCGATGCCGGTCAGGCCGTCGATCATGGCCAGATGGCGCAGGCGGATTTCCGCCTCCTTGCGCTTGGAGATGTTCTGATGGGCGATCACCACTCGAAGGCCGCTTGCCGATTGGGCTTTGAGGACGCTCATCAGGAACCACCGGGCCTCGCCAGGGGCATCGCAGCTATATTCCATGGAAAAGCCGTCGCTGGTGCCCTGGAGGACCGCCCGGATGGCCGCGGCGGCGGTCTCTGCGCCGTCGCTGCGAGGGCCATCGGCCCGTTCGCAGGCATGGAGATAGTTGGACCCGACGCCACCGCTTCCGAGATCGCCGTGATTGGCCTCGAGGAAGTCACGCCAGCTTTCGTTAACGGCCAGGATGGTGCCGGTCTCGTCGATGACGCAGACATGGTCGGGCAGGGCGTCCAGGGTGGTGCGGGCCAATTGCCGTTCGGCCCACAATTCCCGGTTAAGGGCGTCGAGCAGTTCCTTTTCCTGTTCCAGGGCGCGCATCAGCTGTTCCTGGCTGAAGGCCGAGGCGAAGGATTTGGTGGTGAGCAGGGCGCTGACCACGCCCCAGCCGATCACCGAGAAGCCGACGGCGAAGATGGCATGGGCCAGCCACCACATATGATCCCAGGGCTTGGCCAGAATGAATGCCATGGCGGCCTGGGCGAAGAGCAGCAACGCCACCCCGTAATACTTCATCAGGGGCGAGGTGATCCGCCGCAGCACCATCACCGTCACGCCCCCCAGGCAAAGCAGGGCGGCCGCCGATTCCATGGGCAGGCGAACCCAGGGGCTGGACGCCAAGGACGAGTTGGCAAGCACGACAACGCCCGCCACGGCCACGGCGCTGGCGCCGAAGACATAACGCCAGAAACCACGGGTCAGCACCTCTCCCACGTTTTCCGCTGGCTTTCCGTACTGGGCCAGGCCATAGGCCATGCAGCCCAGCATCACCAGGCGCGAGACCGGCCCGAACAGCAGGAACAGCCAGATATTGTGATGGGCGGTGCGGGTCAGGAAGCCGTGTGGCGCATAGATCAGGGTGAAGGCCAGGAAACCCACGGTCAGCCAGCGCAGGAAGATTTCGCCCGAATCCTTGTAGCTTCGCCAGGACACATAGGACACGAAGCCGCCGATCAGCGTGGCGATGGTGATGGCGAATTCGTGGAAGGGGTGGTTTTCAAAGACCGGCGGCGGGACGGGGGAAAAGGTCGCCAAATACCAGATGGCAAAGCTTGGGCTTAGCGCGATCGCCAGAAGCTGCAGCGCCTGGAATACTCGCGCGATCCGTTCCAGTCCCATGGAATAATTGTCCGGCCGAGGGGCGTGCGCCGCCGTGGATCAGTAAAACTGGAACAGATTACCCTTAATCGGGGCTCCAGAGAAGCCCGCAGGGTGATCGGAGTGGAGAACCCGTCAGGCGGGGTCGGATGCCCCCGCCAGGCAGATCATGGTGGCCAGCATGGTCGCCACCATGGTTTCGCATCCATCCTCGATTCCGTAGACGTCAGAACGCACCACGACCAGGGTGCGTCCGGATTTGAGAACCTCGGCGCGGGCGACCAGCTTTTCACCCTTGGCGGGGTTCAAGAGGTTGACCTTGAATTCGGTGGTCAGAACCGCCGAACCCGAGGGCATCAGGGAAAAGGCGGCATAGCCGGCGGCGGTGTCGGCCAGGGTGGTGGTGGCCCCGGCATGGACGAAACCGTGCTGCTGGGCAAGATCGGGCCGCGTGGGCATTTCCAGGGTGCAGCGTCCCGGCTCCAGTTCCGTCATGCTCGCCCCGATAGTGGCCAGGAACGCCTGACGGGCGAAGCTGGCCTTTACCTTGCCGCGGTAATCCGGGTCCTTGGGCGCAAAGCCCGCCATCAGTTGCTCATCAAGACGGGCACGGTCATATGGGCCAGGACATAGCGGGTTCCGGTACCGCGCTTGAGCGACAGGCCGTAATGGCCATGCGCTCCCATGACCACCAGATCGGCGCCCAGATCGCACAGGCGCGACAGCAGCATGTCCATCTTACCGATATGCTCGCCCGCCAGACGTTCGGCACTGGCGGTGATGCCGCAGGCGGCCAGATGGTCGAGGACATCCACTTGGGGAACTTCGCCCATGGCGTTGGAACCGTCATCGGCAGGGCCACGCAAGGACAGCACGGTCACCGACTTGGCCTTGAGCATCAGCGGCTTGGCGTCGTTGAGCGCGCGCACGGCTTCCTTGCCCGCGTTCCAGGCCAGAGCCATGCGCTCGCCCACACTGGGGAAACTGCCGGTATGGGGGACGACCAGAACCGGGCGGCCGCAATGGAGGATGACGTGCTCGACCATTTCCTCGGGCACGATCTTGCTCTTTGGCTCGGTCTGGCCCATGACCACCAGATCGGCGTAGCGGGCGCAGAACATGGTCTCGCTGACCACATGGCCGGGCTCGCCATGGGCCAATTGCCACCAGCGGGACGTGATGCCAGCGCTAGCGCAGGCCTTGGTGAATGCTTCCTTGGCGGCGTCGCGGGCCTGGGTCAGCTGGTCGCTGGCCTTATGGGCGACGGCGCTGGGGCGGTGGCTTTCCGTCCGGGCGAACAGGCCGGTCAGCCGAGCGCCGAAGGTCTTGGCCAGTCCGATGGCGATGTCCAGACGGGCCGAACAGCGTTCGCTGTCGTCGATATGGACGAGGATGTCTTTCATGGTCTCATTCCCCTATTGCGTCGCCAAAGCCCTCGAAATGACCAGCCGTTGGATGTCGCTGGTTCCTTCGTAGATTTGACAAACCCTAACATCACGGTAGATCCGTTCCACCGGAAAATCTGCAAGATAGCCATAGCCGCCATGAATCTGGATGGCGTCGGAGCAGACTCTTTCGGCCATTTCAGAGGCGAACAGTTTGGCCATGGACGCCTCCTTGAGGCAAGGCCGCCCGGCATCGCGCAAGCTTGCCACATGCAGAACCATCTGTTCGGCCACTTCAAGTCTGGTCGCCATGTCGGCCAGACGGAAGGCCACGGCCTGATGCTCGAAGATGGGCTTGCCGAACTGCTTGCGCTCCTTGGCATAGGCCAGGGCGTGGTCCAAGGCCGAGCGCGCCATGCCGACGCTTTGCGCCGCGATGCCCAGGCGTCCGCCCTCCAGATTGGCCAGGGCGATCTTCAACCCCTCGCCCTCCTCGCCCAGACGATACGAGGCCGGAACGCGCATGTCCTCGAAGGCCAGTTGGCAGGTGTCCGACAGATGCTGGCCCAGCTTGTCCTCGACGCGCACCACGGTGAAGCCGGGCGTGTCGGTGGGCACCACGAAGGCCGAGATGCCGCGCTTGCCCGCATTGGGGTCGGTGACGGCGAAGACGATGGCCACCTGGCCGTTCTTGGCGGTGCTGATGAACTGCTTGGCGCCCGAGATGACGTAGTGATCGCCGTCCCGGCGCGCCCGGGTGCGGATGGAGGCCGCGTCGGAACCGGCCTCGGGCTCAGTCAGGCAAAAACAGCCCAGCTTCTCGCCACGCGCCATGGGGCGCAGGAACTCCTCCTTCTGCGCCTCGGTGCCATAGGAGAGGATGGGCATGCAACCCACCGAATTATGCACGCTCATGATGGTCGACAGCGGGCCGCAGCCCGCGGCGATCTCCATCACCGCCATGGCATAGGAGACGTAATCGGTGCCCGCTCCGTCCCATTCGGGCGGCACCACCATGCCGAGGAAGCCAAGCTCGCCCATTTCGGCGATGGCCTCGGTGGGGAACAGATGCTCGCGGTCCCAGCGGGCCGCAAAGGGGGCCAGCTTTTCCTGGGCGAAGGCCCGCGCCGTATCGCGGATGAGGGCCTGTTCCTCGGTGGGGATCATGTTAGGTCAGCTCCACCATCATTGCGGTAGCCTCGCCGCCGCCGATGCACAAGGAGGCCACGCCACGCTTCATGCCATAGGTCTTCAGCGCCGCCAGCAAGGTGACGATGATGCGCGCGCCCGAGGCGCCGATGGGATGGCCCAGCGCGCAGGCGCCGCCATGGACGTTGACCCGATCGTGGTCCAGCTTGAGATCATGCATGGCCGCCATGGTGACCACGGCGAAGGCCTCGTTGATCTCCCACAGATCCACGTCACCCGCCTTGCAGCCCACCTTGTCCAGCAGGGCCTTGATGGCACCCACGGGGGCGGTGGTGAACAGGGCGGGCTCCTGGGCGAAATTGGTGTGGCCCAGAATAGTGGCGATGGGCTTGAGACCCCGCTTTTCGGCCTCGGACGCCCGCATCATCACCAGGGCGGCGGCGCCGTCCGAGATGGACGACGAATTGGCCGCCGTCACCGTGCCGTCTTTGGCAAAGGCGGGCTTCAAGGTCGGGATCTTGTCGGGCAGAGCCTTGCCCGGCTGCTCGTCGATAGTGATCAAGGTCTCGCCCTTGCGGCCCACGACGCTGACGGCGGCGATCTCGGCAGCAAACGAGCCCTCGGCGATGGCCTTCTTGGCGCGCGACAGCGAGGCCAGAGCGAAGTTGTCCTGGGCCTCGCGGGTGAATTTGTAGCTGCTGGCGCATTCCTCGGCGAAGGTTCCCATCAGACGGCCCCGGTCATAGGCGTCTTCCAGACCGTCCAGGAACATGTGGTCCAGCACCTTGCCATGGCCCAGGCGATAGCCGCCGCGTGCCTTGTCCAGCAGATAGGGCGCGTTGGACATGCTTTCCATGCCGCCCGCCACCATCACCTTGGCCGTGTCCGCCTTCAGCAGGTCATGGGCCAGCATGGCCGCCTTCATGCCCGAGCCGCAGACCTTGGAGATGGTGGTGCAGCCCGTATGGCGCGACAGCCCCGCGCCCAGGGATGCCTGACGCGCCGGGGCCTGGCCGACGCCCGCGGGCAGGACGCAGCCCATGAACACCTCGTCCACCTGATCGGCTTTGATGCCAGCCCGCTCCACCGCCGCCCGGATGGCCACCGCGCCCAGTTGCGGCGCGGCGAGAGAGGCGAAGTCGCCCTGGAAGCCCCCCATGGGGGTACGGGCGGCACCGACAATGACGATGGGATCGGTGGTCATGGCTTGGTCCTTTACTTCTGGCCGTAAAATGGGCGGCGATCACTTCATGTTGAAGATGATGGTCTTCTTGTGGGTGAAGTGTTCCAGCATGGATTCCAGCGAGGCTTCCTTGCCGATCCCTGAGGTCTTGACACCGCCATAGGACAGCATGGGCTGGACCACCAGATTCTGGTTCACCTGGACGAAGCCCGCTTCCAGACGCCGGGTGGCATCCATGGCCACCTTGAAGTCGCGCGTCCAGATGGAGGCAGCCAGGCCGTATTCGGAATCGTTGGCCTGGGCCAGAACGTCCTCGTAATCGGTCCACTTGATGACGGCGCAGACGGGGCCGAAGATCTCTTCCTGGCACAGGCGATCACTGTTCTTCATGCCGGTGAAGATCACCGGCTGAACAAAGCGGCCCTTGGCGAGCTTGGGGTCGGTGGGCATGGCGGAGCACACATGCTTGGTGGCGCCCTTGGTCTCCTCGCCCAGCTTGATATAGGACTTCACCCGCTCCAACTGGCCGTCGGAGACGATGGTGCCGATATCGGTCTTCTCGTCCAGGGGATCGCCCATGACCATGGCGTCGACCTTGGCCTTCACGCGCGCCACGAACTCGTCATGGATGCTTTCATGGACGAAGAGGCGGGACGAGGCGGTGCAGCTTTGTCCCTGACGGGTAAAGCGCATTCCGGCCAGGGCGCCAGCCACCGCCTGATCCATATCGGCATCGGCGCAGACGATCATGGGGCTCTTGCCGCCCAGTTCCAGGGTCACGGGGATCAGCTTCTCGGCGGCCGCCTTGTAGACGATGCGGCCAGTTTCCACGGAACCGGTGAAGGTCACCTTCTTGACGTCGGGATGCTCCACCAGCGGCGCGCCGCATTCGGGCCCAAAGCCCGACAGCATGTTGAACAGGCCGGGCGGCAGGACGGTGTTCATGATCTCGGCGACGCGCAGCACGGTGAGCGGCGCCTCTTCCGCCGACTTCACCACCACGGCATTGCCAGCAACCAAAGCGGCGGCGGCCTTCATGGCCATCAGCAGCAGCGGCACGTTCCAGGGAATGATGCAGCCCACCACGCCCACCGGCTCGCGCACCGTGACGGTCAGCATGTCGGGGTTGAAGGGGATGGTCTCGCCCTTGAGTTCCGAACCCAGGCCGCCGAAGAACACGAACATATCGGCCAGAACCCCGGCCTCGACCCGGCTTTCGGTACGCAGAGCCTTGCCGGTCTCAAGCGCCACCAGACGGCCCAGTTCCTCGACGTGAGCCGAAAGCACCCGGCCGCATTCGGCCACCAGCTTGCCCCGCGCGCGGGCCGATTGCTTGGCCCATTCCTTTTGGGCGGCCTTGGCGTTGGCCACGGCGGCATCCACATCCGCCTTGGTGC
The DNA here is from genome assembly GCF_000829825.1 of Paramagnetospirillum magnetotacticum MS-1. NCBI lineage: Bacteria > Pseudomonadati > Pseudomonadota > Alphaproteobacteria > Rhodospirillales > Magnetospirillaceae > Paramagnetospirillum > Paramagnetospirillum magnetotacticum. Next base: position 169,834 of record NZ_JXSL01000025.1, read on the forward strand.
CGAAAGCGGCAGTGCCGATCTCTTCGCCGGTGGCGGGATTGTCCACCGGGAAGGTCTTTCCGCCCTTGGCGGGCACGAATTTTCCGCCGATCAGATGCTTGCCCGAAAGGGCCTTGGCCAGCTTGAAGGGGTCGAGTTCGGGGGTAAGGGGCATGATCTAAGCTCGCTTGTCTTGGATGACGATACCGTCGTTGGGCAGGGCGCCGGGGGCATGGAAGGCCAGTTCGGTCTTCAGCTTGCACAGCGACAGGAAAGAGTCCTTCACCGCCGCGTCCAGGCCGGTGGCGCTGGTCTCGACATTGAGGGTGAGCCGGTCGTTCTCGCCGTCTTTCTCCACCACCAGGCGGGCGCGGATGATTTCCGGATGGCGCTTGGCCACCTCGGCGATCTGGCGGGGATGGACGAACATGCCCTTGATCTTGGTGGTCTGGTCGGCGCGGCCCATCCAGCCCTTGAGGCGCATATTGGTGCGGCCACAGGGCGACCGACCGGTCAGAATAGCTGACAGATCGCCTGTGGAGAAGCGGATCAGCGGGTAATCCTGGTTGAAGCTGGTGACGACGACTTCGCCGACCTCGCCTTCGGGCACCGGATCGCCAGTGCCGGGACGCACGATCTCGACGATGACGCCCTCGTCGACGATCAGTCCTTCGCGGGCCTTGGTCTCATAGGCGATGAGGCCCAAATCGGCGGTGGCATAGCACTGGGTGACATCGACGCCCAGATCCTTCAGGGACTGGCGCAGCGGCGGCAGCAGCGCCTCGCCCGAGACGCAGGCCTTGGTCAGCGACGAGTGGTCGAGGCCCATTTCCTCGGCCCGCTCCAGGATGATTTTCAGGAAGGACGGCGTGCCGCCATAGCCCTGGGGCTTCAAATCGGCGATGGCCTTGGCCTGCTGGTCGGTATTGCCCACGCCCGCCGGGAAGACCGGGCAGCCCAGCGCATGGGCGCCGGTCTCGAACATCACGCCGCCCGGCGTGAAGTGGTAGGAAAAACAGTTGTGCATCAGATCGCCGCGGCGGAAACCCGCTGCGTAAAGGGCCCGCGCGATGCGCCACCAGTCATTGTCCCAGCCTTCGGGATCGTAGATGGGCCCCGGCGAGGCGAAGACGCGGCGCAGTTCGGATTTGGGTGTGGCAATCAGCGAGGCGAAGGGCGGATCGGCCTGCTGGGCGTCGATCAGCTCCGACTTGCGGGTAACAGGAAGCTTGGCCAGGGCGGCGCGGTCGACGACCTCTTCCGGGTCGATATCGGCCAGCAGACGGGCAAACGCGGAGGAATCAGCCTTGGCCAGGGCAATCTGGGCGGGCAGAGCCTCAAAATGGTCTGCCTCGCGCTCGTCCAATGAGCGGGTTTCCAGGGAATCGTAGTACTCGGTCATCGCAGTCCCGTCATTTCAGAACCCTCTCCCGCTTGCGGGAGAGGGGGGAGGCGCTTTGGCGCCGGAGGGTGAGGGGGAAATCTCTACAGCCAGCGCTTGCGGCGCTTGTAGGACTTCAAGTTCTTGAACGACTTTCGTTCCTTGTCGCCGCCCAGGTAGAACTCCTTGACGTCCTCGTTGTTGACCAGATCATCCTTTGGCCCGTCCAGCACGATCTTGCCCGATTCCATGATATAGCCGAACTGGGCGATTTTGAGCGCCATGCGGGCGTTCTGTTCCACCAGCAACATGGTGATGCCGGTATCGGCGCACAGCGTCTCGATGATGGCGAAGACCTCTTTGACCAGGAGCGGCGACAGGCCCATGGAAGGTTCGTCCAGCAAGATCATCTTGGGCCGGGCCATCATGGCGCGGCCGATGGCCAGCATCTGCTGCTCGCCGCCCGAGAGGTAACCGGCCAGACCGGTGCGCTCCTTCAGGCGGGGGAAATAGTGGAAGACCTTCTCGATATCGTCACGGATGGCGGCCCCGCCATCCTTGCGGGTGAAGGCGCCGAGGCGCAGATTCTCGATGACGGTCATGTCCTCGATGATGCGCCGTCCCTCCATCACCTGAAAGATGCCACGCCGGACGATCTCTTCCGGGGCGCGGTTGGCGATCTCTTCGCCCATGAAGGTGATGGTGCCGCGCGTCACCTCGCCGTCCTCGGTGCCCAAAAGGCCCGAAATGGCTTTCAAGGTGGTGGACTTGCCCGCGCCGTTGGGGCCCAGAAGGGTGACAATCTTGCCCTTGGGCACGTCCAGGCTGACGCCTCTCAGCACCAGGATCACGTCGTCATAGACCACCTCGATATTGTTCACCGAGAGGAGGATTTCTTCCGGGGCAAGCTTGAGAGCGGGTTCACCCATGGCCGTATCCAGTTCCATTGAATAAGTGACGGGAGGCGGCTTTGGCCGCCTCCCGCTTTCGTGCGGCTTACCAGCCCAGCCATTCCTTGCGGCGCGGAATCTCGGCGGTATAGACCTGCTTCATGCCGATGGCGCCGCCCTTGGTCGAGGCCTGATAGACCTTGACCGTGGTGGTGCCGCGATGGTCCTCGCCGGTCCAGGTGGACGGCAGGCAGACGCCTTCCAGACCGGCCGGGACCCAGTCCTTGGGATGAGTTTCCATGGCCTTCTTGATGGAGGGGCCGGTGATCGGGCCGGACTTGGCGGCCAATTCCATGGCTTCCTTCATGTAGTAGACCGAGCAGATGGCGCGGATATAGTGCACCGGACGGGCTTCGTTGCCCGTGGGGTCGGAAATCTTGGAGATTTCACGCACCAGCTTCATGCCGGGTGTGTCGTCGCTCCAGGTTCCGGCGCCCACCACCCAGACCAGCTTGTCGGCGGCGTCGCCCGTGGTCTTGAGCGAGTTCTCGTCGGTGCCCCAGATATTGGCCAGGAACTGGGTGGTGACACCCACCGTCTCGCACGACTTCAACAGCGAGATGGTCGAGCCCGAGGTGTTGCCGAGATAGGCGTAATGAGCGCCCGATTCCTTCAAGCTCAGGCACTGGGCCTTGAAGTCGCCGGGTTTGAGCGAATACTGAATCTCGTTGCCGATCTCGAAGCCCAGTTCCTTGGCATAGGCGCCGCAGGCCATCTTGGGCGCGTTGGGATAGGGGTGGTTGTCGCCCATATGGACGAATTTGGGCTTGCCCGCGCCGCCCTTCTTCTTCCAGTCCTCGGCCGCCCACTGGACGAGACCACGGCAGGCGTCGGAATAGCTGGGGCCGTAGAAGAAGTTATAGGGCGCGCCCTTGACCGAGGTCTTGCCCATGGGATCGGTCAGATGGCCGGAATACGAGGCCGAGAAATAGGGAATCTCGTCCTTGGCCACCGAGCTGATCAGCGCTTCGGTGTCGCCGGTGCCCCAGCCCTGGATGGCGGTGGCCTTCTCCGAGCCGGTCAGCTTCTTATAGGCGGCCATGGCGCGCGGCACTTCATAGGCGTAGTCCACGGTCTCGAAGATGATCTTCTTGCCGCCCACGCCGCCATTGGCGTTGATGTAGTTCATGGCGTCGGCGATGCCCTGGCCGTAGGGCTTGCCCACGGCGGAGGTGGCGCCGGTGATGTCTGCGATATGGCCGACCAGGATGCCGTCGGCGGCGAGCGCCGCTCCGGCGGACAGAAGGGCTAGGGCGGCCGTTCCGGCGAACAGGGTATGCTTCATCGTGTGATTCCTCCCATGAATCGTTAAATCGAGTTCAGCGACTTGTTCTTGGTTTTGGTCAGTAAGAGAACGGATACAGCTTCCAATAAGACTTGATCAGGCGCCAGCGGTGAACCAGGCCATCGGGCTCGAAGATCAGGAACAGAACGATGGCCAGACCGATACTGGCTTCCTTGATATAGGCCAGCGCGCTGGTCAGCGCCGGGATATCACCGGTGAAATGCTTCACCGTGCTGACGGCGGCCTCGGTGGCCTCGGGCAACAGCACCATGAAGGTGGTGCCCATCAGGGTCCCCATCACGCTGCCCATGCCGCCGATGATGATCATCCCGAGGAACTGGATGGACAGCAGGATGGTGAAGCCTTCGGCCGAGACATAGCCGAGATAATGGCCGTACAGCGCGCCGCCCACTCCGGCATAGAAGGACGAGATGCCAAACGACAAGATGCGGTACTTGGTGAGGTTGATGCCCATCACCTCTGCCGACAGATAGTGGTCGCGCACCGCCACGAAGGCCCGGCCGTCGCGGCTGCGCAGCAGGTTGGTGCCAAGCCCGTACATGATCACCACGAAGACCAGGACCACGTAGAAGAAGCCCTTGTCGCCGCCCACCTCATAGCCGAACAGGCTGATGGGATTGGCCATGGCGCCCGAAGAGCCGCCGGTGAACCAGTTGGCCCGCGCAAAGAAGTCTTCCAGGATGAACTGGGAGGCGAAGGTGGCGATGGCCAGATACAGGCCCTTCAGCCTTCCTGCCGGAATGCCGAACAACAGGCCCAGCAGGGTGGTCATCACGCCCGCCAGCGGAATGGCCAACAGCACCGGAATGCCGAACGTATTGTTCAGCCAGGCCGAGGCGAAGGCGCCGAAGCCGAAGAAGGCGGCGTGGCCGAGGCTGATCTGGCCGGTGCAGCCCACCAGGATGTTGAGGCCCAAAGCGGCGATGCCGTAAAAGCCGATCTGGATCAGCAGGGCCATCAGGTAATTGCTTAGCACCAAAGGCGCGGCGGCGGCCAGCAGGATGCCGGCCATGCACCAGTAGCGCGACGCGGGCGTCAGAAAGATGGTGGTGTCGGCCCCGTAGGTGGTCTTGAACTGGCCGCAGGGAATGAGGCTGGACGAGATCATGACCTTACACCCTCTCGATGGTCTTGGTGCCGAACAGGCCGTAGGGTTTGATCATCAAGATGATGACCAGCACGTAGAACGGGGCCACGGTGTACAGATTGCCCAGGTGCAGATACTGGCCATCGGCATATTCCGCCAGATTTTCCAGCACCCCGATGATCAGCCCGCCCAGCACCGCGCCGATGATGGAATCCAGGCCGCCGACGATCACCGCCGGGAAGACCTTGATGCCGAAGAACGACAGCGCCGAGGACACGCCGTTGACCATGCCCACCACCACGCCGGCCAGGGCCGAGACCATGGCCGAGATGGCCCAGGCGGTGGCGAACACCGCCTTGACCGAGATGCCGAGGCTTTGCGCCACCTGCTGGTTGAAGGCGGTGGCCCGCATGGCCAGACCCATGCGTGAATACTTAAAGAACCAGGCGAACAGACCCATGATGATGATGGAGACCACCAGGCTCATCAGATAGGCGGGCTGGACCGACAGGCCCAGGACGTCCACTGACTTGACCGGGAAGATCTCGGGGAAGGGCTGGGCCCAGACGCCGAAGATGGACTTCATCACCGCCTGGAAGAAGATGGAGAGCCCAATGGTCACCATGATCACGCTGATCACCGGCTCGCCGATCAGGGGGCGCAGCACGATCATCTGCAACGCGATGCCGAACACCATCATGAACAGAAAGGTCATGGGGAAGGCGACGTAGAACGGGAGCGCCATGCTGGTGACCAGCCACCAGCAGGTCCAGGCGCCGATCAGCAGGAATTCGCCCTGGGCGAAATTCACCACCTGGGTCGACTTGTAGATCAGCACGAAACACATGGCGACCACGCCATACAGCGTGCCGACGATCAGCCCGTTGACCAGGAGTTGGAGAAACAGAGAGGACCCCATGATGTGTTCTCCTATTCCGCGGCCAGTTGCTGGGAAGGCGGCGGCAGCAGCGTCACGACCTTCAGCTCGGTCTTGACCCTGGTGGTGGTGCCGTCCTGGAAGGTGATCACCGCGTCCACGGGGACCATGGCGCGGTCGGCATACATGGCATCGATGATGTCGCCGTACTTCTCGTTGATGACGCCGCGCCGCACCTTGCGGGTACGGGTCAGCTCGCCGTCATCGGCATCCAGTTCCTTGTAGAGCAGCAGGAATTTGCGGATGCGCTGGGGTTCGGGCAGGGTGGCGTTGACCTTCTCCACCTCGGCCTGCAACAGATCGTAGACCGCTCCTTGCGCCGAGAGATTGGTGTAGTTGGTAAACGAGATGCCCTTGGATTCCGCCCATTTGGACACGATGGAAAAGCGGATGCAGATCAGCGCCGAGAGATAGGGCTTGGTATCGCCCAAGATCACCGCCTCGGCGATGAAGGGCGAGAACTTCAGCTTGTTCTCGATGAACTGGGGCGAGAAGCGCACGGCATGGGACGTGGTGGCCAGATCCTTGATGCGGTCGATCACCACCAGATGGCCGTTTTCTTTCTTGATATAGCCCGCGTCGCCGGTCTTCAGCCAATTGCCGTCGACGATGTCGGCGGTGCTTGCCTCGGGGTTACGGAAATAGCCGGTGAACATGCCGTCGGTGGTGGCGACAATCTCGCCCACCCCATTGGCATCGGGGTTTTCGATGCGAAGCTGGGCGTCGTCGAAGGGAATGCCCACAGAGTCGAAATCGATGTCGCCTTCGCGGTGCACGGTATAGGCGCCCGCCAGTTCGGTCTGACCGTAGATCTGGCGCAGCGGCACGCCCATGGCCAGGAAAAAGCGGAAGGTGTCGGGCCCCAAGGCCGCGCCGCCGGTGGCCGCCGACTTCAGGAAGGTGAAGCCGATGCGGTCTTTGAGTGCGTCGAACAAAATCCAGTTGGCCAACTTGGAGCGCTTGCCCTGGTCCAGCGCCTTCATGCCCAGTTTCATGCCCAGATTGAACATCGCCTGCTTGAACGGAGTGGAATCCATCATGCGGGCGCGCACATCGGCGGCGATGCCTTCCCACATGCGGGGCGCCAGCAGAACGAAATTGGGGCCGATTTCGCGCATATCGGCCATCATCGTCTCGGGCTCTTCCACGAAATTGACGATGTTGCGGCAGATCAGCGGCTGGGCCACGGCATAGATCTGCTCCATGATCCACGGCAGCGGCAGGACCGAGACGTAATCATCGCCCGCCGATTTGGGGTCGGCCCGCAGGTAAGCGGTGGAGTGGCGCAGGAACGGTCCTGCCTGCAGCATGGCCAGCTTGGGGTTCGACGTGGTGCCCGAGGTGGTGCACAAAATAGCCACGTCGTCGCCCTTGCCCTTGCCCACTTCCTCGTCGAAGCGTCCCGGATTGGCCGCCGCGATCTCCTGGGCCTTGGATTTCAGGTCCTCGGCCGAGATCAGGCGCGGGTCCTTGTGCTTGCGCATGCCGCGGGGATCGAAATAGACGATGTGGCGGATGGTGGGGACTTCCGCCGAAATCTCCAAGAGCTTGTCCACCTGCTCCTCGTCCTCGGCCAGCACCACTGCCGCGCCGGTATAGGACAAGAGATAGGCCACCTCGGCATTCATGGAATCGTGGTAGATGCCCAGACTCATGGCGCCCACCGCATGGGCGGCCACTTCGCCCCACAGGCTTTCCGGCCGGTTCTTGCCCAGGATGGCGACCACGTCGCCGCGTTGAACGCCCAGCGCCAGCATGCCAAGGGCCAGGTTCCGCACCCGGTCCAGATAGTCGGCCCAGGTGAAGGCGTTCCAGATGCCGAATTCCTTTTCCCGCATGGCGATCTCGCCCGGCCAACGCTGGGCGTTGTGCACCAGGGCCTTGGGGAAGGTGTCGTGAATGGTGGTGTCCAGATACTCGCTCATCAGGCCACTTCCTCGTCTTCGTCGATGCCGAGATAGGCCACCTTGACCCGTTCGTTGTTCATGACCTCGTCGGGCAGGCCTTCGGCGATCTTGCGGCCGAATTCCAGCACCATCACCCGGTGGGAAATGTCCATGACCACGCCCATGTCATGCTCGATCATGATCACCGTCATGCCCCATTCCTCGTTGAGGTCGACGATGTAGCGGGCCATGTCCTCCTTCTCTTCCAGGTTCATGCCCGCCATGGGCTCGTCCAGCAAGATGACCTTGGGCTCGACGGCCATGGCGCGGGCCAGTTCCACGCGCTTGCGCAAGCCATAGGGCAAGGTGCCCGCCACCGCCTTGCGGATATGAGCGATTTCCAGGAAGTCGATGATGTCTTCCACCTTGCGGCGGTGGGCCAGTTCCTCGGTGCGCGCGCCGCTGCCCCAATAAAGCGCGCCGGTCAGCGCATTGTTCTTTAGCAGGTGGTGGCGGCCGACCATGATGTTGTCCAGCACGCTCATATGGCCGAACAGCGCCAGATTCTGAAAGGTCCGGCCCAGACCCAGCGTGGCGCGCACATTGGGCGAAAGGCCTGTCACGTCGCGGCCATCCATGAACACGCGTCCGGACGTGGGCCTGTAACGCCCCGAGACGCAGTTGAGCATGGAGGTCTTGCCCGCGCCATTGGGGCCGATGATGGAGAACAGCTCTCCCTTGCCGACCTGGAAACTGACTTCGGTCAGGGCGCGCACGCCGCCGAAGGCCAGCGACACGTCGCGTACTTCCAGAACCGGATTATCCGTCACGGACATGGTTATCGCTCCCGAACCGGAGCGGCACCTTTTGGCGCCTGCTCCGAACCACCCTGTTTGCGGACCCTTCTTGGCGAGGGCCTCATCAGTGAAAACGAGCATACGTTTTTTTAATTGCCGTGCAAGTGTGTTCAGGCCTTGCCGCGCAACATGTGAATGATGCCCGAGAAATCCAGGCCGCCCTGGCCCATTCCCGCCATCATGGCGTAAAGCTGTGCCGCTTCGGCGCCCAGGGGAACGGTGGCGCCGCAGCCCTGGGCCGCCTCGACCGCCAGCTTCAGATCCTTCAGCATCATGGCGGCGGCGAATCCCGGCTGGTAGTCGCGGTTGGCGGGCGAGGTGGGCACCGGGCCGGGAACCGGACAGTACGAGGTCATGGACCAGTTCTGGCCCGACGATTTGGACGAGATATCGAACAGCTTTTGGGCGTCGAGACCCAGCTTCTCGGCCAGGGCGAAGGCCTCGCAGGTGCCGATCATGGAAATGCCCAGCAGCATGTTGTTGCAGATCTTGGCCGCCTGGCCATTGCCCGGCCCGCCCGCATGGACGATGGTCTTGCCCATGGCGGCCAGGATCGGCTCGGCGCGGGCGAAGGCGGGCTCTGTTCCGCCCACCATGAAGGTCAGCGTGCCCGCCTCGGCCCCGCCCACGCCGCCCGAGACGGGAGCGTCGATCAGGGCGTGACCGGCCTTGGCCGCCTCATCGGACAGCAGCCGCGCGCTGGCCACGTCGATGGTCGATGAATCGATGAACAGGCAGCCCTTGGGCGCTGCGGCGAACAGCCCGCCGTCTCCCAGCATCACCGACTTCACATGGGCTCCGGCGGGCAGCATGGAGACCACCACCTCGGCGCCCCTGGCGGCATCGACGGCCTTGGAGCAGGCCGTCGCCCCCGCTGCCGTGGCGGCCTTCAAGGCGGCTTCGGACAGATCGAAAGCGGCCAGTTTGTGCCCGGCCTTGATCAGGTTGCGCATCATGGGCGCTCCCATATTGCCCAGACCGATGAACCCGATGCTCGCCATGTGAAGCCTCCCTGCTTTCGACGTGTGTTAGGTGGTCAGAGCCCGGCCGATGATCACCCGCATGATCTCGTTGCTGCCTTCCAGGATCTGGTGGACCCGCAGGTCCCGGAAATAGCGCTCGATGGGATATTCCTTGATATAGCCATAGCCGCCATGAAGCTGCAGCGCCGCGTCGGTCACGGCAAATCCCACATCTGTGGCCAGGCGTTTGGCCATGGCGCAATGCACTGTGGCCTGGGGCGATTTGTTGTCCAGGGACTGGGCGGCGCGATGGATCATCAGGCGCGCCGCTTCCAGTTCGGTGGCCATGTCGGCCAGTTTGAACTGGGTGGCCTGGAAGGCGCTGATGGGTTGGCCGAACTGTTGGCGCTGGCCGGTATAGTCGATGGCGTGTTCCAGGCAGGCCCTGGCACCGCCAAGGGAACAGGCCCCGATATTGATGCGCCCGCCGTCCAGGCCCTTCATGGCGATCTTGAAGCCGTCGCCCTCGGCGCCGATAAGGTTGGCCACCGGCACGCGGCAATCTTCGAAGATCACGGAAGCGGTGGGCTGGCTTTTCCAGCCTAGCTTCTTTTCCTGCTTGCCGAAGGACAGGCCCTTGGTCCCCGCCTCAACCACCAGACAGGAGATGCCCTTGGGGCCGGGACCGCCCGTGCGCACCATCACCACATAGAGGTCCGAGCGCCCGCCGCCCGAGATGAAGGCCTTGGTGCCGTTCAGCACGTAATGATCGCCGTCGCGCTCTGCCTTGGTGCGCAAACTGGCGGCGTCGGACCCGGCATTGGGCTCGGTCAGGCAATAGGAGGCGAATTTGCGCATGGCGCACAGATCGGGCAGGAAGCGCCTGCGCTGCTCCTCTGTCCCGAAGCTGTCGATCATCCAGGCCGCCATGTTGTGGATGGAGATATAGGCGGCGGTGGACGGGCAGGCACAGGCCAATTCCTCGAAGATCAGAGCGGCATCCAGGCGCGACAGGGCCGAGCCGCCCACGTCTTCTCGGACATAGATACCGGCAAAGCCCAGTTCGGCCGCGCTGCGCAACGTCTCTTCGGGAAAGATGCCGTCCTCGTCCCAATGGGCGGCGTGCGGCGCCATCTCGCCCAGCGCGAAATCGCGGGCGGCTTGGCGAAAAGCCTCCTGGTCCGGGGTCAATCCGAAATCCATGCGCTTCGTATCCCTGATCCGGAGTCTATCGCTCCGGTTGTTGCCGACAAGGGTACCGGTCAACGGTCCCGATGGGTATGGAATTATCACAGGGGATGCGCGGAATCCACCTCTTGTATACGTGATACGCAGTTTTTGTGTCCGAGAGGTGGATTGCCCTTAGACAGTTGCCGCGGCGGATGTATACTCCGGGCGGGATGATTGGGGCGTGGAGGCCCGATGAACGAGCAGAAAAAGCCAGCCACCAGGGCGGACGAGATCCGCCAGGTGATCGAGAGGGAGATCTTCACCGGCGTGCTGCGCCCCGGCACCCGCCTGGACGAGGAAAGTCTGGCGGCCCGCTTCGGTCTGTCGCGCACTCCCGTTCGCGAAGCCATCTTGCAGCTTGTCTATTCCGGTCTGGTGGTGAAAAAGCCGCGCCAGGGCGCCGTGGTGGCCCCCCTCGATCTGCACCGCATGGTGCAGATGTTCGAGGTGATGAGCGATATCGAGGGCTTGTGCGCCCGCTATGCCGCGCGCCGCATGTCACCCGAGGAAAAAGCCAGGCTTTCCGCCATGGTGGCCCAGGCGGGCGCCTTGTGCGCGGCCCGCGATCTCGACGGCTATTACGCGCTGAACCGCGCCTTCCACGACGCGGTCTATGACGGCAGCCATAACGAGGTCTTGAAGGAGATGGCGCGCTCGCTCTATGCCCGCCTCGCGCCCTATCGCCGCTATCAGCTGAACCATCCCGGACGCATCGACGGCTCGCTGGCCGAGCATGCCGAGGTGGTGGCCGCCATTGCCGCCGCCGATCCCGATCGCGCCCAGGCGGTGATGCGCAAACACGTCACCATCCAGGCGGACATCTTTTCGGAATTCGTGTCCATCATGAGCTAGGCTTGTATCCGAGAACTGTTATTCTTGGATACAAAACTGTGGCGCAGGGCATCCCCATATGGTATCGCCGTAATCCGGGTTTGATGACAAGGGAGAGCGCCACAATGTCCGCCAATCTGTTCGAGCTGTTCCGCTCGCGCTTTCCCGCCGACCGGTCGCGGACCTTCATCGAGGTGCCCGGCGGGGTGACCATCAGCTATGCCGATCTCGAGGCCATGAGCGCGCGCTATGCCCACGCCCTGGTTGAAGCCGGGGTCAAGCCCGGCGACCGGGTGGCGGTGCAGGTGGACAAGTCGGCCGAGGCGGTGGTGCTTTACCTCGCCTGCCTGCGGTCGGGCTCGGTGCTGTTGCCCTTGAACACCGCCTATCAGGCGGGCGAGCTGGAATACTTCCTCTCCGACGCCGCTCCGGCCGCCGTGGTCTGCCAGCCCCATCGCTTGGCCGAGCTGGAAGGCCTGGCCGCCAAGGCGGGCATCACGACCTGCGTCATGACGCTGGGCGCCAGCGGCGACGGCACCTTGCCCGAGCGCGCCAAGGGCAAGGCGGAGAGCTTCGCGACGGTGCCCAGGGGCGGCGACGACATGGGCGCCATCCTCTATTCCTCGGGCACCACCGGGCGGCCCAAGGGCGCCATGATGAGCCACACCAATCTCGGCTCCAATTCCCAGACCCTGCACAGGCTGTGGGGGTTCAAGCCCGATGACGTGCTGTTGCACTGCCTGCCCATCTTCCACACCCATGGGCTGTTCGTGGCCATCAACTGCGTGCTCTTGAACGGCAGCGCCATGATCTTCTGCCCCAAATTCGACGCCGAGCAGGCCATCGGACTCTTGAAGCGCGCCACGGTGTTCATGGGGGTGCCCACCTTCTACACCCGCTTCCTGACCAGCCCCAACCTGACGCCCCAGGCGTGTTCCCATATGCGGCTGTTCATCTCGGGTTCGGCGCCTTTGCTGGAAGAGACCTTCAACGCCTTCAAGGACCGCACCGGGTTCACCATCCTGGAACGCTACGGCATGACCGAAGGTGGCATGTTCACCTCCAATCCGCTCGATGGCGACCGCCGGGCGGGGACGGTGGGCTTTCCCCTGCCCGATGTCGAGCTTCGCATCACCGGCGAGGATGGCCGCATCCTGCCCCAGGGCGAGGTGGGCATCATCGAGGTCAAGGGCCCCAACATCTTCAAGGGCTATTGGAACATGCCCGAGAAGACCAAATCCGACTTCACCCCCGACGGCTTTTTCAAGTCGGGCGATGTGGGCGTCATCGATGAGCGGGGCTATGTCTCCATCGTCGGCCGCGCCAAGGATCTGATCATCTCGGGCGGCTTCAACGTCTACCCGAAGGAGGTGGAGGACTTCATCGACCGCCTGCCTGGCGTGGTGGAATCCGCCGTGGTCGGCATGCCGCATCCCGATTTCGGCGAGGCCGGTCTGGCTATCGTGGTGGCCGAGAAAGGCGCCGCCGTCACGCCGGACGGGGTGATCGACGCGCTCAAAGGCCTTCTCGCCAATTTCAAGGTGCCCAAACAGGCCGTGGTGGTCAGCGAATTGCCGCGCAACGCCATGGGCAAGGTGCAAAAGAACGTGCTGCGCGACTCTTATGCCGAGATGTGGAAGGCCAATCTGTGATGAGTTCTGAAATCCATTTCGAGCGCACCGGCCATCTCGGGCGCATCACCCTGGACCGGCCCAAGGCGCTGAACGCGCTGACGCTCGATCAGGTGCACGCCATGCATCCCAAGCTGGACGCCTGGGCCGCCGACCCGGAGGTCACCTGCATCACCATCGAGGGCGCAGGCGAGAAGGCGTTTTGCGCCGGTGGCGACATCAAGCAGCTTTATGAGGCCTGCAAGGCGGGCGACCTGGAATTCGCCGCTGCCTTCTATCGGGACGAATACCGGCTCAACCGCCGCATCAAGACCAGCCCGAAGCCTTACGTCGCGTTGATCGACGGCATTGTCATGGGCGGCGGCGTCGGCGTCTCGGTACACGGGCTTTACCGCGTGGCCACCGAGCGCACCTTGTTCGCCATGCCCGAAACCGGCATCGGCTTCTTCCCCGATGTGGGCGGGTCCTATTTCCTGCCCCATCTTCCCGGTGCCATCGGCATGTATCTCGGCCTGACCGGGGCAAGGCTGAAGGCGGCGGACACCTTGCATGTGGGCGTCGCCACCCATTTCGTGGAAAGCGCCAGCCTGCCCGCCCTGATCGAGGCACTGTCAGAGGCCCGCGACGCCGCCGAGGTCAAGGCCAGTCTGGACGGCTTCGCCTCTGATCCCGGTCCGGCCGCCATCGATTCCAGGCGGGACATCATTGACCGCTGTTTCGGCAAGTCCAGCCTGACCGAGGTCTTTGCCGCCCTGGAAGCCGAAAGCGATCCTTTCGCCGCCGAGACCCTGGCCACCATCCGCGCCAAGTCGCCCCATCTGGTGGCGGTCAGCTTCGAGATGATCCGGCGCGGCGCGTCCCTGTCCTTCGACGAATGCATGAAGATGGAGTTCCGTCTGGCTTTGGCGCTGGCGCCCGCCCATGACTTTGTCGAAGGGGTGCGCGCCCTGCTCATCGACCGCGACAACAAGCCCGTCTGGAACCCGGCGGGGTCGCAAGCCCAGGTGCTGGCCCATTTCGACGCGGTTCCGGCCTGCGGCGATTTGACCTTTTAGAAACTAACGAGCCCCCACCCTCCCGCGCCGCGGGTCCCTCCCTCCCCCGGCAGAGCCGGGGGAGGGCTGGGGAGGGGGCCTTGGATGGGAGTTCGACAATGAACGTCAACGGATTGGCCGCCATCGTCACCGGCGCAGGCTCGGGTCTTGGACAAGCCACGGCGCGCGCCTTGGCCAAGGCTGGCGCCAAGGTCGCGGTGTTCGACATCAACGCCGCCAATGCCGAGGCCACGGCCAGGGAAATCGGCGGTGTCTTTGCCGCCTGCGATGTGACCGACGAGGCCTCCACCCTGGCGGCCATGGCCCATGCGCGGGCCGCCCACGGCCCGGCCCGCATCGCGGTGAGCTGCGCCGGAGTGGTGACGCCGGGCAAGGTGGTGGGGCGCAAGGGCCCCATGCCGCTGGAAACCTATGCCCGCGTCATTCAGGTCAACCTGATCGGCACCTTCAACGTCATGCGTCTTGCCGCCGCCGATATGGCCGGGCTGGAGCCGCTGGAGGGAGGCGAGCGCGGGGTGATCGTCAACACCGCCTCCATCGCCGCCTGGGACGGGCAGGTGGGACAGTGCGCCTATGCCTCGTCCAAGGGGGGCGTCGCCGCTCTGTCGCTGCCCGCCGCCCGCGAATTCGCACCCTTGGGCATCCGGGTCATGGCGGTGGCGCCCGGCTATATGGAGACTCCCATGCTGGCGGGCATGCCCGAGGAGGTCATGACCAATCTGGTGGCCTCGACCTTGTTTCCCCATCGCCTGGGGCGGCCCGAGGAATTTGCGCGTATGGTGTTGGCCATCTGCGACAATCCCATGCTCAACGGCAGCGCCATCCGTCTCGATGGCGCGGTCAGGATGCCGCCGCAATAGGGAAACTTACCCTTCGGCGGGAAGCACGACACTGACCGTGGTGCCCTCGCCCTGGGCCGAGGCCACATGGATGGAGCCGCCATGGGCCTCGATCACCCTGGCGCAAATGTAAAGCCCGAGCCCGATGGAGCTTTCGCCCGCGGTTCCCTGGCTTCCCTCGGCAAAGGGATGGAACAGGGATTCCAGCTTTTGGGGCGCGATACCGATGCCGGTATCCGTGACCTCCATGCGGGCCCAGGGCTGGCCCTCCTCGTCCTGTTCCGCGGAGAGGGCGATGGTGATGGTCGATCCGGGATGGGAAAACTTGATGGCATTGCCGATCAGATTGGTCAGAACCTGCTCGATCTTGACGCGGTCCATCAACACCCATAGCGGCCGGGATGACGTCGCCGACAGGGTAATGGATTTCTGATCAGCCAGGATCGAGGCCATGGACACGATCCGCTGCGCCAGCAACGTCATGTCGGCGGGCTGGCGATTGATGGTGAGGTGCCCGGTTTCGATGGCCGACAGCGACAGAATGTCCTCGATCAGCGCCAGCATGTAGCCAACGGATTGCTGAATCCGTCCCACGAACTCCATCTCCTGGCCGGTGGTGGCGGTGGGCAAGAGCAGTTCGAGAATCTGGGAATAGCCGGAAATTACCGACAGCGGCGTGCGCAGATCATGGGCCAGGACGCCGAACAGTTTGTTCTTCAAGTCGTTGGCGGCGGTCAGTCTGGCATTGGCCTTGGCCAATTGGCGCTGGGTATTGACCAGTTCGCTGTTGAGGGCGCCGATGGACTCGTACATGTCGTCATCGGATTCTGGCTGAAGATGTTGACCGGAACCCTTTGTGTTCAAGGACATCCTCCGCGCTCGGCGATCATGACGGCCTCGGCGGCATTTTGGGCGGAGCCGTCGGCTCCCAGCTTTCGCCACAGATCCTGGTCGATGTTGAAGGGATAGCCGCCCACCAGGATGGTCGTCTTGCTCCCAAACTGTTTGCGGGCCTTGGTGACCAGGTCTTCGACCAGTCCCAGATGGGTGGTGAGGGTGGCGGAAATGGCGATCACCTCGGCCTCGGCCGAAAGGGCCATGTCCACCACGTCCGATGCCGGGATATTGGCCCCCAGATAGTGGCTGTCCCAGCCGCTCATCTCGAAGCAATCGGCGACCATGCGGGCGCCGACCTCGTGCAGTTCCCCGCTGACGCAACAGGCCACCATGGTGCGGCGGTGACCGTCGCCCCGGAAGATGCGGGGATAGAGCTGGGACATGATCGCCTGGGTGACGGCGGTGATGTAATGTTCCTGGGCGATGGTGAGGCGGTCTATCTGCCAAAGGCGACCCACTTCCCACAACGCAGGCTGGAAAACGTCGAGATAGATATTCTCGATGGACATGCCGCCGTCCACGGCTTCCATGATCATGGCCGTCGCCTCGTGGCGGCGGCGTGCGATCAAGGTGTTGAGATAGCGCTGAGCCATGGGGGACAACCCCCCCGTTCCGTCCAGATGGACGGGCTGAGGGGCGCCTATCGCCCCTTCACCGTTCCAGAATGCCGAAGCCATACTCACCACGCTTGCAGTCTTACGGCATATTACGTATAGGCCTTAGTGATTACAAGCGAGGGGCGGCAATGGACGCAAAATTGCCTCAATCGCCAGCACAATAGCGACGGTTCCCGCCGTCACGGAACCTTCGCTTGTCCGCGTAGGGATGTGGCGATAGGAATGCCGCGCCTCATTATTGGATGACCGGACCATCATGGCCCCGACTTTGGAAGAATACTGCCACTGCCCCCACTGCAACCGCCGCACCCGCCATTCCGTGGCGCGTGAAAGGGTTCTTGCCCCGGTTCTTTGGTGCCTCTCCTGTTTCCGCATGCGGGTGGAAACGGTCAAGCCCAAGGCCAAGGCAAAGGCTGCCAGCCGTCACGCCCCGCCAACGGGGGCAGGCCAGACCTACCGTCTCGCCGGTTGATGGGCGGGTGGGGCAAGGCTACACTCCACCTTGCCGCCACGCATCTTTAAAGACCGGAGTTCCCCCCTCATGAGCGATGTCGACGCCCTCAAGGCCGAGGTCAAGAAGCTGAACGCGCAGGCGACCCAGGCCAAGATGGACCTGCACGACCTGTCCGAGGAACTGCCCATCGGCTGGGAGAAGATCCCCGACGTGGCGGCCCATTGCCACGACCTTTATGCCCGTTTGACCAAGGCCCGCGCCGCGCTGAAGGCGGCGGGCGGCTGAAGATTCCTGTCATCCTGAACGGAGTGAAGGATCTTTCAACCGGTAACGGTGCCTGAAGGGCCCTTCGCTTGCGCTCAGGGTGACAGAGGTCTAGCCCAGATCGATGGTCTCGACCTCGGATTCCGGAATTGTCCAGGGCACGAAAACCTTCGAGACGCGGGCAAAGCGCTCGGGCGCGTCGGTGGCGAGGTAGCGCACGCGGGACGGGCCGCCTTCATTGCAGAGCCTGCGCAGGCTCAGCAGATCCTCCAGCACCATGGCGGTGGTCGAGGCCGAATCCACCACGGCCACGTCCCGGCCCAGCAGGCGGCGGAACAGCGGCGCCAGGGCGGGGAAGTGGGTGCAGCCCAGCAGCAGGCAATCGGCGGCTTCGGGGCCGGTGAACAACGGCCCCAGATAATGCCGGGCGATCTGTTCGGCGATGGGGCCGTCCACCAGGCCTTCCTCGACCATGGGCACGAAGAGCGGGCAGGGAAGCTGGGTCACCAGGGCATTGGGCCGCGAATGCAGAATAGCGCGCGGATAGGACCCCGCCTGCACGGCGCTTTCGGTGGCGATGACCACGATGCGGCCTCGGGCCGAGGCGGTGGCCGCGGCCGCCGCGCCCGGCTCGACCACGCCGATCACCGGCAGGCCGGGAAAGGCGGCGCGCACGGCTTCCAGGGCGTGGGCCGAGGAGGTGTTGTCGGCGACCAAAAGCGCCTTGATGCCGTAGGCTACCAGGGCGCGGGTGGCTTCCAGGGCATAGGCCGCCACGGTCTGGGCGCTTTTGGTGCCATAGGGCAGGCGGGCGGTGTCTCCCAGATAGATCAGCGATTCGTCCGGCAGCCTCTCGCGCACCGCCTTTAGAACGGTCAGACCGCCGACGCCGGAATCGAAAATGCCGATGGGAAGGTTGGGATTGCCGCTCATGACGTCCAGATGGGAAAATTAGGTCAGATGCATACTTAGACCTCTCCCTCATCTCCGGCAAGGGGAGGTATTTTAAGGGGTGGAACGGGCCCGCGCTTCGTCGTAGGGTGCCTGCCGGTTGACCGGAGTCACGCGAGGAATCAGGGATGACGCAGGCGCTGGACCGCGAGGTGCTGCTGCAATTGCAATTCGCGCCGCTGTTCACCGGTCTGGCGGAGAAGGATGTCCGTCAGCTTCTCGAAGGCGCCGAACTGCTGGTTCTGGACCACGAGCATCTGCTTTACCGCGAGGGTGAGGCGGTGGACCGCTTCTACGTGGTGCTGGATGGCCATGTGGAATTGTCCCTGGATGTGGACGGCAAGAAAAGCGTGGTCGAGGTGGCGCGCCGTCCAACCGTACTGGGCGATGCCGCCATGTTCGGGTCGGGCCGCTATTTCATGACGGCCCGCGTCCTGAGCGGGGCCACCTTGCTGGCCATTCCCGCCCAATCCTTCCGCGCCCGTCTGGAAGAGCGCCTGGACATCACGCTGCACATGCTGACCACCATGAGCTTCCGCCTGCGCATGCTGGTCCGCCAGATCGCCGAGTTGAAGCTGAAGACCACCGCCCAGCGTCTGGGCAGCTTCTTGCTGACCATGGTGGAGGCGGACAGCGGGCGGGCCGAACTGCGCTTTCCCTATGACAAGAAGCTGGTGGCCGACCAACTGGGCATGAAGCCGGAAAGCCTGTCGCGCGCGCTGGGCAAGCTGGCGCGCCTGGGGGTGGAATCCCTGCCCGACAATCTGGTGGTCATCGCCGAGGTGGCGAAATTGCGCGAATTCTGCGCCGAAGACGAGGTGGGATGATGGCCCTAAGCGCCGCCGAACTCGATCTCGTCGCCAAGGCCCCGCTGCTGGCCGGTTTGTCGTCCGCCGATCTGGCGATGTTGATGGAGGGCGCCCATTCCGCCGCTTATCCCGAGGCGGAACTGCTGTTCAGCCAGGGCGACAAGGCCGATCGCTTTTTCATCTTGCTGGAAGGCCGCGTCAACATCTTCGCTCTGACGGAGACCGGCGACCAGTCCATCATCGAGGTTTTCGATCCCATCGTGTCCTTCGCCGAGGCAGCGATCTTCTCGTCGGGCATCTTTCCGCTGAACGGTGAAGTGATGGCCGGGTCCAGGCTGGTGCATGTACCCGCCCCGCAATTCCTCAAACGTCTGGCGGATAATCGTTCGCTGGGCCTTCTGCTTCTGGGCGGTCTGTCCCAGTGGCAGTTCCGCCTGATCCACGAGATCAGCGAGTTGAAGAGCAAGTCGCCGGTTCAGCGTCTGGCCACTTTCCTTCTGGCCCTGGCCGCCAAGGCTGGGGGCGACAATGCCGGGCGGGTGCGTCTGCCGCTGACCAAGGCCGTGCTGGCCAGCCGAATCGGCATCGCCCCGGAAAGCCTGTCGCGCGCTCTTAACCGCCTCAAGGCCTATGGCGTCGAGACCCATGGCCGCGAGGTGGAGATCACCGATCTGGACGCGCTGCGCCGCATGGTGCGCGACGGCGGCGGGGAATAGCCCTTAACAAACGTCAAGGCGATGGTTTCGACGGACGGGCAGCCTTGCGCTACCTTTGCGGAAGGTATTGGACATGGCCGCCGATATGGTGAATGGGAGTGGTGAGAAGGCTGGGGGGCCGCCGGAATGGCTGTCCCAGGCGCTGGATTGCCTTCCCATGGATGTGCGGCCCCTGCTGCTCGAGGGCATTGATCCCTTCGCCGCCGTCATGGAGGCCGTCGCCGGAATCGAATTCGGCGGTTTTTTAGTGATCGATGCCCCGTTCAATCCTTCTCCCTTGCGCCGCATCCTGGCGGCGCGCGGCTTCTCGTCCTATGGCCGCAAGCTCAATGCAGGCCAGTGGCGGGTTTTCTTTCACCTGGACGGCGGCGAGGACTGGGAAAGCGACGCCGAGGTGGATGTGGGGCCCGAAGGCGCCATGAGCTGGCGCGAAGAGGATGGGGTACATATCGATGTGCGCAAATTGGCCCCCCCCAATCCCATGCTGGCCATCCTGCGGCTGATCGAGAGCGTCGGCCCCCATGAGGTCGTGGTGGTGCATCACGAGCGAGAGCCCCATTTCCTGATCCCCGAACTGGCCGAGCGCGGCTGGCGCATCGCCCGGACCTCCAGCGAGGTGGTCAATGTCAGATTATGGCTGGAGCGCATGAGCTGATGTTTCCCGGAAGCTTCATGATGGGGGCGAAGGACCGCCTTCTGCCGCCCTCCATCCCCTACCGGTTCTTCGTGGCCGCCGTCGCCTTCCATCTGCTGGCCTGGGTGTTGCTGCTGGTGGGCAATGACGGCGCGCTGGGCTTTGTCGGCGGCCAGGGCATGGTGCTGGCGGCGTTGCATCTGATCACCCTGGGCACCCTGGCCATGACCGCCATGGGCGCCGCCATCCAATTGTTGCCGGTGGCCACACGGCGTCCGCTGGGGCCTGTCTGGGCCATCAAGCTGATGTTCATCCTCTATGCCCCCGGCGTGGCGCTGTTCGCCGCCGGTCTGGCCCATTCCCTCGCCTGGGCCCAGCATGGGGGCGCCACGCTGTGCGTCGCCGGGCTGGCCCTGTTCGGCGGGCTGGTGGGCGCCAATCTGCGCAAGGTCGACGATCTGCCGGGCGTTACCCGTCACGCCTGGCTGGCGGTGGTCTCGTTGGCCGGTCTGGCGATTTTGGGCCTGGCGCTGGTGGTGGATTTCACCAAGGGGTTTCTGCCCGATCACATGTCGGCGGCGGCCGCCCACGCGGTGCTGGCCGGTTATGGCTTCATGGGCATGCTGGCGCTGGGCTTTTCCTATGTCTTGATCCCCATGTTCGTGCTGGGCCCGGCGGTTCCCGATGCGGTGGGCAGGCGGACGGCGCTGTTGTCCGGCCTGGGGCTGCTGCTGGGCGCCGGTGGCGCGCTGGCCGGTCAGGGTCTGGTGGCGGCGCTGGGGATCGTGCTTGGGCTGGCAGCCTCGGTTGTTTATCTGCGCGGGATGGGCACCAGCCTGAAGAAGCGCATGAAGAAGCGGTTGGAACCCTTCTTCCGCATGGTGTGGATCGCCTGGGCAGTGCTGCCGCTCAGCCTGCTGGCCGGTTTGGCTCCGGCCCTGGGGGCGCCGCTGGACCCCTGGGGGAGTTTGTGGGGATTTTTGCTGGTCTTCGGCTGGCTCTTGTCCTTCGTCACGGCGATCTTGCAGCGGATCATGCCATTCCTGGCTTCCATGCACTCCTCGGCCTTAGGGGGCAAGCCGGCATTGCTGTCGCATCTGTCGCCCAAACTGCCGGTGGATATTCATCTGGGCTGCCACGGGGCGGCCCTGGTCCTGATTTCGGTGGCCTTCATGGGCGGTTGGGTCTGGCCGTTGCGGCTGGGCCTTCTCGCCGGACTGACGGGCGCCATCGCCTTCGGCGTCTACACCGTGGAGGTGCTGCGCCGCTATCGTTCCCACATGGCCGCCGCCGCCGCGGCCCATCAACAAGGATAGGTCCTTCATGAATACCCAGACCGGCGCCCTGCTGCATCAGGCCCATATGACCACCATCGAGGCCCTGCAGTCGCTGGACGAGTTGCTCGGCAACAACAAGAAGGCTCCGGCCCATGACGATCTGCTGGGCCGCAAGCTCAAGCAACTGGCGCGCATCCTCAAATCCGAGGTGGAGAGTCATTTCGGCTTCGAGGAGAATCACCTGTTCAAGGTCTTCGTCGAACAGGGCGAGACCGGCATCGTCACCATGCTGACCCACGAACACCGTTCGATCCTGCCGCTGGCGTTGCAGGTGGCCGATCTGGCGGTCGCCGCCGCGGAGACGGGCTTCACCGATGCCAGTTGGTCAGAGTTCAAGGATGCGGGCGCCGAACTGGTCGAGCGCGAAATCTTTCACATCCAGAAGGAAGAGATGGGCCTGCTGGCCGCTATTTCCGCCATGGTCGATCCCGAGACCGACGCCGATCTGGCCGAGACCTATCGCCGCGAAGTGGGCTGAGGCGCACGCAAACGAAAAGCCCCCGGCGACCGCCGAGGGCTTTCTTGCGAATACCTTATTCCGCCTCGATCCCGGCGGCGGGCAGGACGGTGACGCCGGTGCCGTCCTCGTCCTCGATCAGGACGATGTCGCCTTCGATGCGGTCGCCGTCCTCGACCAGATTGTTGAAGTAGTGCCAGATGAAGGACACGGCGATGGTCTGGTCGATCTCGTCGTCCTCTTCCATCTCGGCCTCGTCCATGGCCGAGATGTCGCGCAGGATCTCCAGCGAGTCCTCGAACATCTCGTTGATGTCGGGCTTATCCTCGAGAACGTTCTTGATGATGTAGTCGTGCTCGGAATCTTCCAGCTCGTACTTCCACTGGGCGGTGCCCGACTTGTAGTAAACGGTGATCATCAAGCCTGCTCCATGGCCTCGTTCATCGCCCCGGACCTTCGGGCATTTGCGGGCAAAAGGCAAGGGCGGGATTGCCCATCGGGGCCGGGTCGGCTAAACCCATGGGGCTGTTGCAATTAGGAGCCTGATCATGGCCGACAAGCCCGCCTGGGTGCTGACCATCACCTGTCCCGACACGGTCGGGATCGTGGCCGCCGTATCGGGATTCCTGAGTACGCATGACTGTTTCATCACCGAGGCGGCCCAGTTCGGCGATCCGCTGTCGTCGCGATTTTTCATGCGCATCGTCTTTGGAGCGGGCGCCATGACGCCGCCCATGGCCGAGCTGGAAAAGCTGTTCACCGGCGTGGCGGAACGGTTCCAGATGATCTGGAAGCTGCACGATTGCCGTAAGAAGGCGCGGGTGGTGATCCTGGCCTCCAAGTTCGGCCATTGCCTGAACGACCTTCTGCACCGCTACCACACCGGCTCGCTGCCCATCGAGATTCCGGCGGTGATCTCCAATCACCAGGACATGCGTTCCATCGTCGAATGGCACGGCATTCCCTATCACTACCTGGCCGTGGACAAGCACGACAAGCTGACCCAGGAAAACCGGGTGATGGAGGTGATCGAGCGCGCCGATGCCGATCTGGTGGTGCTGGCCCGCTATATGCAAATTCTGTCCACGGATATGTGCGTGCGCCTCCAAGGCAAGGCCATCAACATCCACCATTCCTTCCTGCCCAGCTTCAAGGGCGCCAAGCCCTATCACCAGGCCCATTCCCGGGGCGTGAAGATCATCGGCGCCACCGCCCATTACGTCACCCCAGACCTGGACGAAGGCCCCATCATCGAGCAGGGCGTCGAGCGCGTCGACCACACCCACACCCCCGACGATCTGGTGGCCATAGGCCGCGATATCGAGAATGTGGTGCTGGCCCGCGCCGTGCGCTGGCACACCGAGCACCGTGTTCTGCTCAACGGTTCGAAGACGGTGGTGTTCCGCTGACCCGGCGCACGGCGCAAATCGTAAGGAGTCGTCGGCGAAGCCGACGGGCCGTGCGCTGGCACACCGAGCATCGGGTGCTGCTCAACGGTTCGAAGACGGTGGTGTTTCGGTAATTGTACCGGCGAGCCGAATGGATCGGCTCGCCGTAAGTCCCTCAGACGCCGGGCGCTTCGCTCGGGCTTTCCGCGCCATAAGGCGCGCGGCCCCTTGGGCCTAACCAAGTCTCGGGATCGAGACTTGGTCTTTACTCTTTGAAACTGACCGTGGAGAAGGCGCGGCCAATACGCTCTGCCCCCCAATAGGAGGGCGGCATCGGCGCGCTGCCCGCATCGCTGACCGAGGTGCCTTCGCCGGGCGTGCCCAGTTCGACGCTGCCTGACGGGCTGCTCACCACGATGGCGCCCTCGATCAGCAATACGCTCAGCGGAGCGTCCAGCGGCCCGCCCCAGAACTGGGTGCCGCGCACGCCCACCGAGGCCAGCGGCGTCTTCACGGTCAGCGGATGGTCGGCCAACTTTCCCACTGCGCCGCTGCGCAGCAGGAAGGCGCCCTGGGCCAGGGCCAGTTCCGCCTTGCCCGTTTCCTTGGCCCGATCCCACTGGAAGGCCGCCACCACGATCTCGGCGCCGTCGCTCAGGGTCAGTTCCATGCCGTCATCGAAGTGGACCAGCAGACGCGATCCGGGACCGGTGCGCAAGGATTCCGCCACCCGGACCGGATCTCCCACGGCGAGGGAACGGCTGGCGCGCCCGTCGCTCGCCTCGGCGCGGCCTTGCAGGCGGACAACCTTGCCCGCATCCTCCGCCCGGACCTGCGGGACGAGGATGGCCAGGCTCAGCAGCGCGGCGATCAGTACATGGCGAACAGGCATTCCCATTTCCTTCCTGGCGGGCCAGACTGCTTCACTATCTCGTGCGTTGGCGGGGGCAGGTCAAGAAGGAGGATGGCATGGGTCTCTGGTTGGTGCTGGCCGGAATCAACGGCGCCGTGGCCATCGGCTTCGCCGCATGGGGCGCCCATGGCGTCGATCCAGAGGCGGCCCGGTGGGTCGAACGGGCCAGCCAGTTCCAACTGATGCACGCCATTGCCCTGCTGGCCCTGGCGCGCTGGTGCGTGGAAGGCCGGCGGCTGTTTCGCCCGGCGGCCGCCCTAATGGTGGCGGGAATAGTGATGTTTTCCGGCTCGCTGTATCTGAAGGCGCTGGGGATCGGGCTGCCGATTCCCATGATTACGCCTCTTGGTGGAATAAGCCTTTTGGCCTCCTGGCTACTGCTGGCCGCCGGAGGATGGTTAGCCAGTGATCATGCTCGGGTTTGACTTGGGGGCGGTAATTGCCCATGATGCCCTAGTTCTGGACGGTCGATGACGTCGGGATATCGGGCTTGTGCGGGAAAATGGGATGGTCATGGCGAAGTCTGTGCTGATCGTGGAAGACAACGACTTGAACATGAAGCTGTTCAACGATTTGCTGCGGGCTAACGGATACGAGACCATTCAGACCAAGGACGGCCGCGAGGCCATGGATATCGCCCGCAAGCACCATCCGGACCTGATTCTGATGGACATCCAGCTGCCCGAGATTTCCGGCCTGGAAATCACCAAGATGCTGAAGAACGATGCCGAGCTGAAATCCATCCCGGTCATCGCCGTCACCGCCTTCGCCATGAAGGGGGACGAGGAAAAGATCCGCGAGGGCGGCTGCGAGGGCTATATCGCCAAGCCCATATCGGTGGCCAGTTTCCTGCAGACCGTGGCGCGCTTCCTGGAATAGGGGCCGGGTTCGGTTCGACCTACACTGCTCCAGTGTCGTCATGCCCGGACGTGTTCCGGGCATCTGCGTGGCCGTTTCCGGCTCGGTGCCGAACGCTTCCGCATGGATGGCCGGGTTGAGCCTACGGCTGTCCGGTTTCTTTCGAGGCGGCATCCGTGTCCATCCGTGTTCCATGACCGGATGAAACCCGCATTGGCTTTGCTTTGGAAATTTAAACCGGACAGCCATGGGTCGAGCCCGGCCATGACGCAAGGAGGGGGGCTGCTCCATGCTTGCTTGTCCGCATACGGGCGAAGAGGCAAACGAAAAGGGCGCCCATGGGGCGCCCTTCGATCTTTCCATCGCAACCGGCCGCAAGGACCGGCATCCGACTACTTGATCTTGGCTTCCTTGAACTGGACGTGCTTGCGCACGACCGGATCATACTTGCGGAATTCAAGCTTTTCAGTCGTCTTACGGGGATTCTTCTTCGCCACGTAGAAGAAGCCCGTCCCCGCGGTGCTCAACAGCTTGATGAGAATGGTGGCAGGCTTGGCCATGGCGAAAATCCCGAACAGCGTTGGTGATGAAAACTTGAGGCGCGCACCATACTGATCCCGACAGGAGAGTCAAGTCAGAATAGCTTGGCCTTGGCGAGAGAGGGGCATTCGAACGGTAATTGCCCGTCCGCCACCAGTTGCTCGAAGGAGCGGACCTGATCGCGGCCATGGGCCTTGGCGTAATACAGAGCCCGGTCGGCATTGCCGATCACCACCGGGGGCAGGTCGTCGCAATCGATACGGACGAAGCCGGCGCTGACCGTGATATGGCCCACCTGGGGGAAGGCGAAACCCGCCACCGTGGCACGGAAGCGCTCGAAAACCGCCTGGGCGGCGGCGAAGGTGGTGGGCGCCAGCAAGACGACGAACTCCTCGCCGCCGAAGCGGAACAGCTTGTCCTCGCTGCGGAACGCCTTGCGCATCAGCGCCGATAGCAAAAGCAGGACCTCGTCGCCGAAGACATGGCCGTGGGTGTCGTTGATGGCCTTGAAATGGTCGATGTCGATGATGCCCAGCCAGTGGTGCTGGCCGTCCAGATGGGCTTCGCGCCGGTTGCCGTTGAACGATACGGCGATGTGGCGGCTATCGGTGACGATGGCGCTGAAATTCTCGTCGAAGGTCTTGCGGTTCTTCAGCCCCGTCAGCGTGTCGCGGGCCGCGTCCCACAAAATGGCCAGGTAGTTGCGGTAGATGGCGACGAAGCCTTTGATCAGGGCGGAGGGCTCCTCCTGGCCGGGATTGGTGCGGGTGACCAGAAAGGCGCAGACCTTGCCGTGATCATCGACCACCGGATGGGCGCGGCGGACGCTGCCGTCGCTAAAGCTTTCACTCCGCTCGGTCCCTAAGGCCATGCAGTCCAGGAGCAAGGGGTCGGTGCCGATCTCTTGCAACTCATCGCAAGTCTCTGTCCCATCCCTGCTCCGGCTGGCGGCCCAATCGATGAAGATGCCGTTGGAGGTGGGCATGGGGGTGCAGATGCCGCAAAAGCGCAAATGGGCCAAATCCGCAAGGGTGGCCGTCAGGCAGTCTTCCAGGTGCTTCTGGCTGCGCTGCTCGGTCAGAACTACAACCGATGATAGAATGGATTCCGGCGTAATGGACACGCGAAAGGCCTTCCCCATAAGTATTCCCGACAAGCATATTCCCAAGCATATGGGGAGAGTCAATGACCGTCTGGTGACGGGCTGTCGCATCAATATTAGGTGAGAATGCCTATTGAGGCAAATAAGCCATAAAAATTATGTATTTTATTTATCATTAACACATGGTACGAGTATTTTAGTGCGAAGGACGATTGAACGGAGTTTCCCATGGCTTTTCGCTTCCCCACTTTCGCGGTTCTGGCGGGTTTGGCCCTGGTGCCAGCCAACGCCATCGCCCAGGACAAGGCGCCGGGCGAGTTGCTGAACGTTTCCTATGACATCGCCCGCGAACTGTTCCAGCAGATCAATCCGGCCTTCCAGGCCACTCCGGCTGGCAAGGGATCGGACGGCAAGGCGATCGAGATCAAGCAAAGCCATGCCGGGTCGTCCAAACAGGCCCGTGCCATTCTGGAAGGGCTGCCCGCCGACGTGGTGACCTTCAATCAGGTGACCGATGTGCAGGTCCTGGCCGACAAGGGCTTCGTGCGCAAGGACTGGCAAAGTGCTTTTCCCCATGGGGCTTCGCCCTATTACTCGCTGCCCGCCTTCGTGGTGAGAAAGGGCAACCCCAAGAATATCAGGAACTGGGATGATCTGGTGCGCCCCGACGTCAAGGTGGTGTTCCCCAATCCCAAGACCTCGGGCAATGGCCGCTATACCTATCTGGCGGCCTATGCCTTCGCTTTGGAGGCGGCCAAGGGCGATCAGGTCCAAGCCAAGGAGTTCATCCGCAAGCTGGTGGCCAATGTCCCGGTGTTTGATACCGGCGGGCGTGGCGCCTCCACCACCTTCGTCGAGCGGGCCACCGGCGACGTGCTGGTCACTTTCGAGGCCGAGGTGGGCGGCGTGATCAAGGAGTTCGGTGCCGAAAAGGTGGAAGGCGTGATTCCTCCGGTCAGCGTCCTGGCCGAGTTTCCCGTGGCCATCGTCGATAAAGTGGCGGCCAAGAAGGGCTCGGCCAAGACCGCCAAGGCCTATCTCGACTATCTGTATTCCGACGAGGGTCAGGAGATTCTGGCCAAGAACTTCTACCGGGTGCGTTCCGAGAAGGTGGCGGCCCGGCATGCGGGCGAATTCCCCAAGGTCCGCCTTTACACCACCGAACTGTTCGGCGGCTGGGAGAACATCCAGAAGATCCACTTCGCCGAGGGCGGCGTCTTCGATCAGGTGTTCGGTAAGAAGTGATGCGTCTGCGGTCCGATCCGGTTACAAGGTCTGTCGTCTCGCCCACAGGCGCGGGGCGACAGGCCCACCGGCCCGACCGGAGTTCAGTGTGATGCGTGCCCGCAGGCTGCTGCCTGGCTTTTCCCTGACCATGGGGGTGACGTTGGCCTATCTCGGCCTCGTCGTTCTGCTGCCGCTCGGTGCCATGCTGATCAAGGCGGCGGGAATGAGCCTGGACGGCTTCATTGCCGCCACCACTGGCCCGCGCGCCCTGGCGGCCTACGAGGTCACCCTGGTCTCGGCGGCCGAGGCGGTGGTCTTCAACGGGCTGGCCGGACTGCTGTTCGCCTGGGTGCTGGCGCGGTATCAGTTTTTCGGACGCAATCTGCTCGACGCGCTGATCGATCTGCCCTTCGCCATGCCCACCGCCGTGGCCGGTCTGGCCCTGGCCGCCGCCTTTGCCCCCAATGGCTGGGTGGGGCAGTATCTCGAGCCCTTAGGCGTCAAGGTGGTGCATGCCCAGCCGGGCATTGCCATCGCCATGGCCTTCACCAGCCTGCCCTTCGTGGTCCGCAGCGTGCAGCCGGTCATCGAGGAATTGGAGACCGAGACCGAGGAGGCGGCCCGCACGCTCGGCGCTTCCGAGATGCAGATCTTCCTCAAGGTAATCCTGCCCACCCTGGCGCCGTCGCTGTTGGCGGGCATGTCGCTGGCCTTCGCCCGCTGCCTGGGCGAGTTCGGCGCCATCATCTTCATCGCCGGAAACCGGCCCTTCGAGACCGAGATCGCCGCCTTGCTGATCTTCATCAAGCTGGAGGAATATGAATTCGGCTCGGCCACCGCCATCGCCACCGTGGTGCTGGCCTTCGCCTTCGCGACCATGCTGCTGACCAACGGCATCCAGGCCTGGCAGCAGCGCTACCTGGCGAAGGGGTAAGCCCATGATCCCCGCCATGGCCGTGCATCATGTTCCCCACCGCCAGCCGGGCGGCGCGCGGCGTCTGGTGCTGATCTGTCTGGCCGGGCTGCTGGCCCTGGGCTTTCTGATGGTGCCCATGGCGGTGATCTTCGCCCAGGCGCTGTCCAAGGGCTGGGCGGCGTGGTGGGCGGCCATCAGCCATCCCGAGACCCTGCACGCCATCGGCCTGTCCCTGCTGGTGGTGGCCGTGGTGGTTCCCATCAATGCCGTCTACGGGCTGGCGGTGGCCTGGACCATCACCAAGTTCCGCTTCCGGGGCGCCAAATGGCTGATCAGTCTGGTGGAGGCGCCCTTCTCGGTGTCGCCCATCGTGGCCGGGGTGGCCGCCCTGATGGTCTATGGCGGCTCGGGCCTGCTGGGGCCCTGGCTGGAGGAGCATGACATCAAGGTGATGTTCGCCCTTCCGGGCATCATCATCGCCACTTTGTTCGTCACCAGCCCCTTCATCGCCCGTGAATTGCTGCCCCTGATGCAGTTGCAGGGCACCGATGACGAGGAAGCCGCGCTGACCCTGGGGGCGGGGGGCTTTTCCATCTTCCTGCGGGTCACATTGCCCAATGTCAAATGGGCGCTGTATTACGGCATCATCTTGTGCGCCGCCCGGTCCTTGGGCGAGTTCGGGGCTGTTTCGGTGGTGTCGGGACAGGTGCGCGGCGAGACCATGACGCTGCCCTTGCAGATCGACCTGCTCTATCACGACTATGACAGTTCGGGGGCCTTCGCCGCCGCATCGGTGCTGACCCTGCTGGCCCTGGTCACCCTTGTGCTGAAGCTGCTGGTGGAGCGCTTCTACGACCGCGAGATCGAGAACACCCTGGCCGAGCGCAAGGGTTGATCTAGGAAGATTGGGCAGGCTGATCGGCCAGGGTGAAACGGAAGCGCGATCCCACCCCCGGCTCGGATTCGACCCAGATGCGCCCGCCATGGTGTTCGACGATCTTGCGGCAGACGGCCAGGCCGATTCCGGTGCCTTCGTATTCGGAGCGCGAATGCAGGCGCTGGAAGATATCGAAGATCCGCTCGAAATAGTCGGGCGCGATGCCGATGCCGTTATCGGCGACGGTGCAGGTCCAGCCCGATTCCGACCGCTCGGCGGAGATGGTCACCATCAGGGGGCGGTCCGGCTGGCGGTATTTCACCGCATTGCCGATCAGGTTCTGCATCAGACGGATCAGTTCGCCGTGGGAGCCGATCACCACAGGCAGGTCCGGGGCGATGGACAAGGTCGCGCCGCTTTCCACGAGGCGCAGTCTGAGATTTTCCTCGGCGATCGAGATCACTTCGGCCAGGCTGACCTCGCCCAGAGCGTCGCGGACCCGGCCGACCCGGGAAAATTCCAGAAGGTCGAGGACCATCATGTCCATGCGCTTGGCCCCGTCGCGGGCAAAGTCCAGGAACTGGTGGCCGTCTTCGTTCAAACTGGCGGCGTAACGCCGCTCCAGCAGGCTGAGATAGCTGGTGATCATGCGCAGCGGTTCGCGCAGATCATGGCTGGCCACATAGGCGAACTGTTCCAGTTCCCGGTTGGAACTGTCCAACTCGCGCAGCAGGGAGGATTGACGCTCGCGGTTCTCGACCCAGTCGGTGATGTCGCGGCCCACGGCCTGAACCTCGATGATGCGCCCCGACATGTCGCGGATGGCGGCGCCCTCCCACGACACCCAGCGCAGGCCGCCTTCCATCCTCATGCGGCTTTCCACCGTGGCGCGGAAAGCGGGCGGGCGCGTGACTTCGGCGATGGCCTGGGCGGTGGCGTCGTGATCCTCCTCGTAAACGAAGTCGCGCCAGGACATGCCGATCGCATTTGCCACATCCCTTCCGTGGGCGCGGGCGAAGGCCTCGTTGGCGAACACCACTCGTTCGTCCAGGGTAAAGCGGACCACGAGGTCGTTCTGGGTCTCGATCAGGCCGCGATAGCGCTCCTCGCTGGCCATCATGGCGATCAGGTGGCGGCTGGCCAGTCCGGTCAGGCCGAGAATGGTCAGGACCAGCGCGCCCACCACCCCGGCCATGGTCAGCGCCTCGGTCCGCCAGTCCGCCAGGACGCCGTTCAGCGGGCGGGCAACGATGACCACCAGGGGCGGCATGGCGGGTTCGGTCAGGGTGCGGATGGCAAACACCTTCTCAATACCGTCTGTTGCCGCCACATGCACGAAGGTGTTCGCGGCGCCCCCCTTGTCGCGGTGCTGGGCGAAGGCGCTGCCCTTTGCGATGTTCTTGCCAGCGAAAACTTCGGGTTCGGGGTCGCGGGTAATGATATCGCCATCGGGGGTGGCCAGCAGCGCCCCCGCGCCATCCTCGCCGGAATGCACCGATTTCAGCAGAGCCTGGAAAAAGCCCAGTTCCAGCGATACAGCCGCGATGCCGTCGAACCGGCCGTCAGGGCCGGTCAACGGCATGGAGATCAAAATCACCAGGGAGCCGTCGAGGCCGATGGGCAGCGGCTTGGCCACGTAGATATCCCGCCCGGCGGGCAAGACACGGGCCTCGCGGAAGAAGACATATTCGCCGACATCTGTCCCCTCGATCTGCGGAGCGGTGGCGATGGTGACCACACCTTGGGCATTGGCGACCAGCGCCTGACGGATTTCGGGGACGATCTTGGCGCGGGTCGCCATGTAGCGCCGCAAAGCCTGGGTATCGTTGCGCGGCGCCTCTGCGATGGCGCGCAGCATCAAGCGTACCACCCGCAGACTGCCGCGCACCTGCTCCTCGGTGATGCGGGCGGTGTCGGCAAGATTGGCGCTTGCCGTACGGACCGCCCGTTCGTGGCCCGACTGGATTTGGAACGTCGTGAGTCCAATGAGCAGCAAGGCCAGACCAATGGAAAAGCCCCATATGCCCAGTGGGCGCAGTCCGGTGTACGGCAAAAGAATGGGCCCCGCAGTCATTCATCACCCAAAAGATTGACAGATGCTGACTATACTCCAGGTAGGAAAGCAGGGCCACGATAACCAACCGGGGAAGTTGTCGCCTGCCATCGCCATGCTTTTCCATTTCCCCTCGGGGCTTAATTGCGTAGATTCCATAGGGGTTAAGCAGGTTCAATCTCCGGGTGCGCCCGGAAAAAAGGTCGGAAGGCGTGACCATGGAGGCCGAGCTTCCTCTCGCCATCACTCGCAACGCCGTTCAGGGCGATGGACACTTTGGCGGTTTGAGCCAAGGGGCGGGGTTTGTCTCCGAGCCTGGGCGGGCAGGCCATTTCGTGGCGCTGGGAAGCCTGGCGGTAACCTTGTGGCTGGTGGCCTGCTGGCTGGTCAGCGGCGAATACACGGCCTGGCGGGCATCGGATAGTCTGGTCCAGGTTGATCACGACCTCCGTCAAAGTATCGGCGACATGACCCAGGGAATCCAGAGGACCCTGGTGGTCTTTCACGGCATTCCCGCGGCGCTGAGCCGCGACAGCGCGGTGGTGGCGGCGCTGCTGCGGTTCGACGGCGAGTCCGACGTGATGCGGATGCCTATCGAACCGCGCCGCAAGGCCCTGGCGGCCCATCCCCAACTTGCCCGTCTCAACCACGCCTTGGCCAGTTCGGTGGAAGATCTCAAGGCAATCAGCGTCATCTGGCTGATCAACCCGGCTGGCGATGCCGTGGCGGCCAGCAATTCCGGCAAGCCTGAAAGCTTCGTTGGCACCAATTACAGTGACCGCACCTATTTCACCGAGGCCATGGCGGGCCGTTTCGGGCGTCAGTTCGCGCTGGGCCGCAACACCAATATCCCCGGACTGTTCTTCTCGGCCCCCGTCATGGACGGCGACCGCGTCCTGGGCGTGGTCGCCATCAAGATCGATATTCCCTACCTGTCATCCTGGGTCAACCAGGCCAACGCCTTTCTCAGCGACAATTTCGGCGTTGTGATCCTGGCCCAGAATCGGGGGATGGAGATGCAGACCCTTCCGGGCGCGGCGGTGAGGGGGCTCAGCCCCGCCGAGAGGATCGGACGGTACAAGCGATCGGAATTCGAGGAACTGCCCATCGTGCCCTGGGGCTCGGCCGAGCATCCGAACCTGAACCGGTGGGGCAGCGATGGCGTGCCTTACTTACTCATGACGACCATTCTGCCCGAGGACGATCTGGCCTTGACCGTTCTGGCCGCGGTGCCGCGTCTCGCGACCCTGGATCAGGATCGGCTGGAACTGTTTGGACTTGCCGGGGCGCTGGGCTCGCTGGTGATCATTCTGGCTGGCGCCGTCACCCATTACTGGTTGGATCGCGAGCGTGGCCGTCGCGAGCGCGTCGTGCGTCAGCAGATCGAATATCTGGCCACCCATGATGTCCTGACCGGTCTGTTCAGCCGCGCCGTCGTCGACCAGTTCATCAACCACGGCATCGCCGGGGCAAAGCGGTCGGGGCGGGGGCTGGCGGTGCTGTTCATCGATCTCGACGACTTCAAGGAGATCAATGACGGTCTCGGTCACGAAGTGGGAGACCTTGTGCTGAAGGAGGCGGCGCGGCGCCTGCGCCAGGCGGTGCGGGAAGTCGATGTGGTCATCCGCCAGGGCGGTGACGAATTCATCGTGCTGGTCTTCGATCTGCTTCAGGCGGCGGATGCCGGGCATGTGGCGGAAAAAATCCTGGACGCCTTGGAAGCGCCCTACACCATCACCGACCCGCCGCAGCGCCTGTCGTCCAGCATCGGCATCGCCTCCTATCCCGAGCATGGGGAAAGCGCGTCCTTGCTGCTGCGCCATGCCGATATGGCCATGTACCGGGCCAAGGAGGGCGGTCGCGGCGGCTATCAGTTCTATGGGGCGGGCGCCGCTCCGGCGGGGTAGTTCAGGCCTCCCGCCGTCCGCCGGTATGGACCGCCAGGGCGCGGGCCAGTTCGTAGACCCGCTTGCGCACATTGAGGTCGCCGATCTTGTAATAAGTGCGGACCAGATCGAGGGTTTCGCGCTTGCTCATGGGATCGATCCGCTGCGGCGCGGGCTCCTCGGTGGCGCGGACCATGTGACGCGGGCTGGCGGCCATGACGTCGGCGGACATTTCGTCATAGAAGTATTCCACCGGCACTTCCAGGGCGCGGGAGAGATCGAACAGGCGGCTTGCGCCGATACGGTTGGCGCCGCGCTCGTATTTCTGAATCTGCTGGAAGGTCAGGCCCAGCGCCTCGCCCAAAGCTTCCTGGCTAAGACCCATCAGGGTTCTGCGCAGTCGCAGGCGGCTGCCCACATGCACATCGATGGGATTGGGACGTCCGCCCGGTGTCCGGCCCCTGCTGGATTGACGTGTGGATTCCATTGTATGCATCCGCTGAGGTTGTGGTTACCTCCCTATTTGGTACTCTGCATACAAGTTGTGCAAGTCGTAAGTTTGGAAAAAATCCACATAACGTGATAATTGCTGTAATTAAATCCCGTAATTGTATACAATCGCGCTTTTGCCGCGCAAAGCAAAACCCCCGGGAGTTTCCTCCCGGGGGTTGGGGGCGTCTGCTTTCGGTCGGATTAGCCGACGATCTCGCTGCCCGCGAAGAAGTAGGCGATCTCGATGGCGGCGTTCTCGGCCGAATCGGAGCCGTGCACCGAATTGGCTTCCACCGACTCGGCGAAATCAGCGCGGATGGTGCCGGGAGCGGCGTTGGCCGGATTGGTGGCGCCCATGATCTCGCGGTTGCGGGCGACGGCGCCTTCGCCTTCGAGGACCTGAACGACCACCGGGCCGGAGATCATGAAGTCGACCAGTTCGCCGAAGAACGAGCGCTCGGCATGGACCGAGTAGAACTGCTGGGCCTGGGCCTTGGTCAGCTGGACGCGCTTTTGCGCCACGAAACGCAGGCCGGCTTCCTCGAACCGGGCATTGATCTTGCCGGTGAGGTTGCGGCGGGTGGCGTCGGGCTTGATGATCGAGAGGGTACGTTCGATGGCCATTGGTGAATTCCTTTCGGCGGTTGTTCGCGCCGCGCCTCAACACGGGATGGGGGGCGCGTATGTCCCCGAGCGGCCGGGCGCATCCGGGGACGGCGGGTTATAACCCCAAAAGAATGAGGAGAGCAACGGTCTCGCGATGACCCTTTTCCCGCCGGGTTTGCCGCCGCTCCGCAGCCGTGCTATGTGAGCGCCCATGCTGCATATCAACGACCTCACCTTCCGCTATGGCGGACGGACCATCTTCGAAGCCGCCACGGTTCACATTCCCGCGGGCCAGCGCGTCGGTCTGGTGGGCCGCAACGGAACCGGCAAGACCACGCTGTTCAAGCTGATCTTGGGAGAGCTTCACGCCGATGGCGGCGAGATCAACATGCGCCCGCGCGCCCGGCTGGGCCGCCTGGCCCAGGAAGCGCCCGAGGGCGAGATCAGCCTGATCGACTGCGTGCTGGCCGCCGATACCGAGCGCACCGCTTTGTTCGAAGAGGCGGAGAATTGCCATGACGGCCACCGTATCGCCGAGATCCACGAAAGGCTGACGGCCATCGACGCCCATTCGGCGCCGTCGCGGGCGGCGTCCATCCTGTCGGGCCTGGGATTCGATTCCGAGGCGCAGCAGCAGCCGGTCTCCGACTTTTCCGGCGGTTGGCGCATGCGCGTCGCCCTGGCCGCCGCCCTGTTCGCCAATCCCGACCTTCTCTTGCTGGACGAGCCCACCAACCACCTGGACCTGGAGGCGACCTTGTGGCTGCAAAGCCATCTGGCGGTCTATCCCGGCACCTTGGTGGTGATCAGCCACGACCGCGAATTGCTGAACGAAGTCGCCACCCGCATCATCCATCTGGAGAACGGCAAGCTGAACGGCTATGGCGGCAATTACGACCGCTTCGAGGCCACGCGCCGCGCCCGTATGGAGTTGCAGTCCAAGGCCTTCGTCAAGCAGCAGGAACAGCGCAAGAAGATCCAGTCCTTCATCGACCGCTTCAAGGCCAAGGCCACCAAGGCCGCCCAGGCGCAAAGCCGGGTCAAGATGCTCGAACGCATGGAGGTGGTGGTCCCGGTCGTCGAGGACCGGGGCATGTCCTTCGACTTCCCCGATCCCGAGGAATTGAGCCCGCCCATCATCGCCATCGATAACGGCGTCGCCGGTTATGGCGAGAAGGTGGTGCTGAGGAAGCTCGATATCCGCATCACCATGGAAGACCGCATCGCGCTGCTGGGCGCCAACGGCAACGGCAAGTCCACCCTGGCCAAGATCCTGTCGGGCCGCATGGACCTCCTCGGCGGTCAGTTGCGCAAGCCGTCAAAGCTGAAGATCGGCTATTTCGCCCAGCACCAGACCGAGGAATTGCGGCTGGACGAAACGCCTTTCGACCATATGGCCCTGCTGATGAAGGGCCTGCCCGAGGCCAAGGTCCGGGCTCAGCTGGGCCGTTTCGGCTTCGAGCAGGACCGCGCCAATGTCAAGGTCTCCAGCCTGTCGGGCGGCGAGAAATCGCGCCTGCTTTTCGCGCTGATGAGCCGCGAGGCTCCCCATCTGATGATCCTGGACGAACCCACCAACCATCTGGACATCGATGCGCGCGAAGCCCTGGTCTCGGCGCTCAACGCCTATGACGGCGCCGTCATATTGATCAGCCACGATCCCCATCTGATCGAACTGGCCGCCGACAGCCTGTGGCTGGTGGGCGATGGCGCGGTCCGGCCTTTCGACGGCGATCTTGCCGCCTATCGCAGACTGTTGCTGGATCAGGCCCGTGACGCCAAGCGCAGCGCCAGGAAGGATGCCGGGGCCGACAAGAGCGGGGACGGCGCCCAGCGCAAGGCCGACCGCAAGGCCGCCGCCGGGGCCCGCGCTCAGTTGGCCCCTCTGCGCAAGGCGGTCCAGGCCGCCGAGAAAGCCCTGGAGGATCTGGTCAAGGAACAGAAGGCGTTGGCCGCCAAACTGGCCGATCCCAAGCTCTATCAGGGGCCGCCCGCCAAGGTCACCGAACTGCGCCGCCAGGAAGGCGATCTGGCGCGCAAGGTCGAGGCGGCGGAGCTGGCCTGGCTTTGCGCCCAGGAGGAGTTGGAGGCGGCGCAGGCCTAGGCTCCCGCCCTCCAATCATCATGCCGCTTTCGGACCTAAGTCTTTCGGTATAATCTCACCGCGATAACGTCCATTAAGGAACCGTCTCGGTGCCGACTGGGCCCGCCGCCGCCGCCGCCGCCCCTTCCTCCGCCTCCCGCCGTACTCCGGGGGAGTTGCGGCGCAATCTGCGCCTCATGATACTGGTCATGTTCATCCTGCTGGTAGGGGGCGCCGTCGGCCTTTTGACGGAACTGCGCTCGGCCGCGTTTGAAAAGGCCGAATCGGCCACGGCCGGGGCGGCCTATCTTCTCGAAGACAATCTTGGCCGCGCCTTATCGACCACCGACGTGATCATCTCGCGCATGGTCATCGTGGTGCAGGAACATCTGGCGGGCCGGATCGCATCGGGTGAGTTGTTGCGGGAACTGGCCAGTCTCGAAGCCAGCCTGACCCAGCGTGGCAACTTGCTGGTGGTCGATGCCAAGGGCGATGTGGTCGCCGCCAACCGGCCGCCCCGGGGCGGAGGCACCGTGAACTATGCCCATCGGGACTATTTCACCGCTCACCGTAACGGCGCCGAGCGGGTCATCGGACCCATGGTCCTGGGGACCTACAGCCAAGCGCCGGTCTTCACGGTCAGCAGGCGGGTGGTGGCGCCCGACGGCTCGTTCGGCGGTCTGGTGGTGGTCGGGGTGGACGCCCGTTTCTTCACCGACTTCTACAATACGCTGGGGCTTGGTCCGTCCGCCTATATTGGCGCCAACACAGCCGGGCGAATCATGCTGCGCCAGCCACACCCCGAACAGTATGTGGGCATTCCCACCCCCAGCAATCCGGTTGCCGCCGCCGCCGCCGTGAAGCCTGTGGGAAGTCTGCTCGTCCATTCCCCGGTCGATGGGGTCGATAGGGTGGTATCCTTTCGTCGGCTGGCCCAATTCAACGTGATGGTCAGCGCTGGCATGGCGGTGGAAGACATTCTGGCGCCTTGGCGCCGGACGGCGTTGATCATTGTCGGAGCCGTCCTCTTGGTGTTGCTGGGCCTGGGTGGTATGGCGCTGACCACCTTTCGGGTCATTGCCCGCGAGGAGGGCGCTTTGGCCTCCTTGGAAGAGATGGTCCGCGCCCGCACGGCCGAGGCGGAACTGCGCGCCGACGAGGCCCGTCAGGCCAATGAGAGCAAGACCCGGTTTCTGGCCGCCGCCTCCCATGATCTGCGCCAGCCCCTTCAGGCGGCGGGCATGTTCGTGGAAGTGCTGGCCGGGCAGGTGGAGGATGATCCGCGTAAGGTCAAGGTGGTCGAACGCCTGCGCCAGAGCATCGAGGCCACCAATTCCCTGCTGAGTACCTTGCTCGACGTCTCGGCGCTGGAAGCGGGCAAGATCAAGCCCAATATGGTGGCTTTCCGCGTGATGCCGCTGTTGGCCGGGCTGGTCGATCAGATCGAGCCCGAGGCCAGCGCCAAGGGCCTGGCCATCGGCGTGGTCCCCACCTCGCTGATGGTGAGCAGCGATCCCGTCTTGCTGGAACGACTGTTGCGCAATCTGCTGGTCAACGCGGTGCGCTACACGGAAACGGGCCGAGTTCTGCTCGGTTGCCGCCGTCGGGGGGATCGGGTGGTGATCCAGGTTCTCGACAGCGGCATGGGAATTCCGACCGATAAGGTGGACGCGGTATTCGAGGACTTCGTGCGCCTCGACAATCCCGCCGAGCGCAGCGGAAGCCGCGGCCTGGGCCTTGGGCTGGGTGTGGTGCGGCGCATGGCGGCCCTGCTGGACCATGGCCTGGAACTGCGTTCGGTTCTGGGAAAAGGCTCGTGCTTCGGGGTGGTTCTTCCCAAGGCGTAGAGCGGCGTTCAGAAGCGGTATCATGATACCGCGCCGATAACTCATTGAATTTAAACGAATTAAATGGTGTTGACTCGGGGGCTGTCTGTGGCATACTCCGCGCCCTCGACGCCCCGGCTTTTCGGGGTGACGCCAACTGGTTTTGCCGTGGGTGCCATGAAGACCTTTAACGCCAAACCGTCCGAAGTTGTGAAGAAGTGGGTCGTGATCGACGCGGA
This sequence comes from Paramagnetospirillum magnetotacticum MS-1, assembly GCF_000829825.1. Lineage (NCBI taxonomy): Bacteria > Pseudomonadati > Pseudomonadota > Alphaproteobacteria > Rhodospirillales > Magnetospirillaceae > Paramagnetospirillum > Paramagnetospirillum magnetotacticum. Next base: position 208,907 of record NZ_JXSL01000025.1, read on the forward strand.
CGGCGTCGTGCTCGGCCGCCTGGCCAGCATCGTTTCGATGCGCCTGCGCGGCAAGCATATGCCGACCTACACCCCGCATGTGGACATGGGCGATAACGTGATTATCGTCAATGCCGAGAAGGTCAAGCTGACCGGCAACAAGCTCGCCGACAAGCGCTTCTACTGGCATACCGGCCATCCCGGCGGTATCAAGGACCGTACCATGGGTCAGCTGCTGTCCGGCCGCTTCCCCGAGCGGGTCATCGAAAAGGCCGTGGAGCGCATGATCACCCGTGGTCCGCTCGGCCGTCAGCAGATGAAGAACCTGCGCGTCTATGCCGGCCCCGCCCACCCGCACGAGGCTCAGGCGCCCGAGGTGGTGGATGTCGGTGCCATGAACCCGAAGAACAAGAGGTAGTCCCATGGCCGATCTCTCCAGCTTGGCCGACCTGAAGGCCGCCTCGCCGGTCCAGGCCCAGCCTGTGCATGTGCGCAAGGTTGACGCCCAGGGCCGCGCCTACGCCACTGGCAAGCGCAAGAATGCCGTTGCCCGCGTGTGGATCAAGCCCGGTTCGGGCAAGATCATCATCAATGGCCGCGAACTGCCGGTCTACTTCGCCCGCCCGGTGCTGCGCATGATCATCAACCAGCCGTTCGAGGCTGCTCGGGTCGAGGGTCAGTTCGACGTGAACTGCACCATCACCGGCGGCGGTCTGTCCGGTCAGGCCGGTGCTCTGCGTCACGGCATCAGCCGCGCGCTGACCTATTTCGACCCGGCGCACCGCCCGGCGTTGAAGGCCGGCGGCTTCCTGACCCGCGATTCGCGCGTGGTCGAGCGTAAGAAGTACGGCAAGCACAAGGCCCGTCGTTCGACCCAGTTCTCCAAGCGCTAAACTGGGTTTGGCGAAAGCCGAAAAGATCAAGGGCCCGGAAGTTTTCCGGGCCCTTTTTCCATTTAGGCCCAAAGGGCCGCGCGCCTTATGGCGCGGAAGCCAAGCCGCCACAGGCGGCGCCCGGCGATTGAGGGCGCTGTAACGACTGATCGAAGGTCAGATATTTCGGCCAGTGGTCCTATTCGTAGCTGGCGGTGGTCTTGTCGGTGTTCTTGTTGTAGCGGATGGTGATCTTGCTCACAGAGCACAGATCGATGTCGTGCCAGACGGCACTCGAGCTATCCACCTTGTAGACCACCTTCAGGTCCCACTCGCAGGTCTTCTCGGCGCGTTTGAAGCTGATATGGACGTACTCGCCGTCGCCCAGCGTGTCGCGGCCCATGACATCCTCACCCCAGGCATCGGCATGGCCGGGCGAGACGAAGACGGATTCCAGTTCATAGCCGGTCTTGTTGACCAGGGTGAAATCCTGTTTGGCCTCGGCGGCCAGAGCCGAAGTGGCAAATCCGGACAGGAACACAAGCGCGGCAAACAACCTTCCCATGGTACCCCCCCCTAGAATGATGGCAAGACGAGCCATCCATCGATGATGGGAGGATGGACGAAAGCCTGTCAACGGGCGAACACCCTACGAATCGGCGTCGCCTCCGCCCAAGATTGGATAATTATAAAAACATAATATACTGGGCTTGCCTTTTTCCTGTCATATTTCGGGTCTAGCATCCCGCGCTCTCAATGCGGCGCCTTCGGAGTCCCTGCCGTGCCGAACATTTACCTGCCCATCGCCGAACAATCGGTGGGAATCTTCAGTCTGTTGGCGGTGGGCGGCGGTATCGGGATTCTGTCGGGCATTTTCGGCGTGGGCGGCGGTTTTCTGCTGACCCCCTTGCTGATCATGCTGGGCATTCCCCCGGCGGTGGCGGTGGCTTCGGGGGCCAATCAGGTCCTGGGCTCGTCGGTCTCGGGCGTCTTCGCCCATTGGCGGCGGCGCAATGTGGACGTGAAGATGGCGGTGTTCCTGCTGGTCGGCGGTTTTGCCGGGTCCGGTGTGGGCGTCTGGCTGTTCGCATTGCTCAAGCGCCTGGGACAGATCGATCTGGTGATCAGCCTGTCCTATGTGGGCTTTCTCGGCTCGGTGGGGCTGTTGATGCTGATCGAGACTTTGATGTCCATGCGGGCCGGTGCCGCAGGCAGACCGCCGGGCAGGCGCCATGTTCACCACTCCTGGCATGGGCTGCCCTTCCGCACCCGCTTTCCCCGTTCAGGGCTCTATATCAGCGCCCTGCTGCCGCTTGGCGTCGGTGCTTTCGGTGGGCTGCTGGCCGCCTTGATGGGGGTGGGCGGTGGTTTCATCCTGGTGCCGTTGATGATCTACATTCTGGGCATGCCCACGGCGGTGGTGGTGGGAACCTCGCTGTTCCAGATGATCTTCGTCACCGCCAATGTCACCCTGCTTCAGGCCATGACCACCCATACGGTGGATCTGCCGCTGGCCCTGATCCTGCTGGTCGGCGGAGCGGTGGGAGCGCAGTTCGGCTCTCGCCTGGGCGAGCGTCTGGGCGGCGAGAAGCTGCGTCTGCTGCTGGCCCTGATCGTCCTGGCGGTCTGTGCCGAGATGACCGGGACCCTGGTGGTGCCGCCCGAGGATCCGTTCAGTATCGAGTGATTATTCCAGGAACTGCTCGGCCCCCACCACGCCCAGTTTGGTGACGCCCTGGTGCTGGGCGGCGGCCATGACGCCCGCCACATGGGCATAGGCCACGGCCTTATGGGGGCGGACATGGATTTCCGGCGGATTGGCGGCGATGGCCGCCTGATGCAGCCTTGCTTCCAGATCGGCGCGGTCGGCGACCTTGTCTCCGTTCCAGGTGATGACGCCCTGGGCGTCGATATCGATGCGCGCCACTTCGGGCAGAACCGTGGCTTGCGGCGGCGGCCCCTGCGGCATGTCGAGCTTCACCGAATGGGTCTGCAGCGGAATGGTGATGATCAGCATGATCAGGAGGACCAGCATCACGTCGATCAGCGGCGTGGTGTTGATGTCGATCATCACATCGGGGTCTTCGGACGGCTCTTGGAACATGGCGGGCAGGCCCTCAGCGCGGCGGTGGTTCGGTGATGAAGCTGACCTTGGTGATCCCGGCCTTTTGGGCCTCGGCCAGGACGCGCCCCACATGCTCATAGGCCACGTCCTTGTCTCCCCGGATGAGGATTTCCGGCTGGGGCAGCTTGGCGGCGGCGCCGTCCAGGCGGGCGGAAAGGGCGGCCCGGTCGGCCAAGCCGTCCTCGTTCCACCACACACCGCCCGTCCGGTCCACGGCAATGGTGACATTGCCCGGCTGGGTGATGGTGGGCTGGTTGGCTTCCTTGGGCAGTTGCACCGGCACGGTATGGGTCACCACCGGAATGGTGATGAGGAAGATGATCAGCAGCACCAGCATCACATCCACCAGGGGCGTGGTGTTGATGGCGGCCATCATGCAATCCTCGTCGTCGCCGTCTCCGGCAGAGCCGAGATGAATGGCCATCAGCGCACCACCCGCAGCCCGGAACTACCGCCCGACCCGGCCAGCAGCACGGCATGCAGATCGGCGGCGAAGGACCGGACCTTCTCGGCCACCAGCTTGTTGCGCCGGACCAGCAGGTTGTAGCCCAGCACGGCGGGCACGGCCACGGCCAGACCGAAGGCGGTCATGATCAGCGCCTCGCCCACCGGCCCGGCTACCTTGTCGATGGCCGCCTGGCCCGCGATGCCGATGGCGGTCAGCGCGTGATAGATGCCCCACACCGTGCCGAACAGCCCGACGAAGGGGGCGGTGGAGCCGACAGTGGCCAACACGGCCAACCCGCCCTGGAGGTCCGAGACGATGTCGCCCACGGCGCGCTGGATGGACATGGTGATCCAGGTGTTGAGGTCGATCTTCTCGGTCAGCGAGCCATCATGGTGACGGGCCGCATCCATGCCCGAGGATGCCACAAAGCGGAAGGGGCTGTCCTCGGCCAGGGCGCGGGCGCCGTCGGAGATCGATGCCGCCTTCCAGAACCCGGCTCCCGCCTCCTTGGCGTGGCGCAGCATGCGCGACTGCTCCACCAGCTTGATCACCAGGATGTACCAGGACGCCATGGACATCAGGGCCAGGATGAGCAGCGTGCCCTTGGACACGAAATCGCCCTGGGCCCACAGCGCTTCCAGGCCGTATGGATTGTCAACCACTTGGCGGGCAACGGCATGGCCGTCCTCCAGATGGCCAGCGAGGGCGGGAAGGGCCGACACCAGAACCGGCAAGGCGGCGAGGATGACGCGGCGCATGGTCTTGTTTCCGATCATTGAAGTTTCCAGACATAACGGATGCGGGCCCAGGAACGTTCCGGGCGGCCGTCGATGGTGCCGGGCTTGAAGCGGCACAGAGCCAGGGCGGCCCGTGCCGCCTCGTCGAGGCGCTCGAAGCCGCTGGAGGCATCCACCAGGCTTTCCAGAACCGCGCCGTCGGATTCGATGAGGAATTTCAGCACCACCGCCCCGCTTTCCCCCGCCCGGCGGGCCGATTGGGGATATTGCGGCGGCTGGCACGGGCGGCTCTGGTCGAGGGCAGGGGCCACCTTGACCGTCTCGCGAACCGGTTCCGGGCTGGGCGCCACAAGGGCGGCGGGCGGCGGCGGCGCAAGCGGCGCCACATCGGTGGTGGCGGTGATGGCGGCGGGCGGCGGCGGCGCCTGGGGGCGCAGCCGGGGCGGCGGCACATAGGCGGGCGGCGGCGGCTTGACCACTTTGGGCGGCGGCGGGGGCTGCTCGACCTTGGGCGGAGTGGGCTTGACCAGTTCGGCGACGATCTTGGTTTCCATCGGTGCGGTCAGGAACTCGACGGCGCAATGGCCCAACCCGTTGGCCAGGGCATAGATGGCGGCGGCGTGCAAGGCCACCACCCCGGCCAGTCCGGCCAGACGCCTGTTGGAAGAAGGTCTCTGCCGTGCCGCGTGCATGGACTAATCCAACGCCAGAAGACGCCAGCCCTCGGCTCCGGTGACCCAGGACAGGAAGGCGCGCTTGCCGTCGCCGACCAGGATGGGGCGGTCGGAGCTGTCCCTGGTCTGTGCGAGGGGGCGGGGCGCCGACCATGTGCGGCCGGAATCATCGGAGCTCTGGGCCTGAACCGTGGTGGTTTCGCCGTCGAATTCCTTCCAGGCCATCCACAGGCGTTTCGCCACCGCCAGCAGATGGGGGTGCGACACCGCGTTGGCGGCATTTCCCAGCAGGTGAGGTTCGGAAAAGGCGGCGTCCGGCCCGGCTGCGGATGCGAAGAATACACCCTTGCGCGCTGTGCCCGCGGTGTACCAGGCCACATGGACGGAGCCATCGGCGGCCACCGCCATGCTTGGTCCCATATGGGGGCAGGCATCGACCCGCCAATTGTCCTCGGCGACCTTTCTGATGGGGCCGGGATGGTCGCGGTCGGCAAAGACCATCACCGCGTGATCGCGGATATTGGGCTCGAAGATGTGACGCCACAGGACCACCGGGCGTCCGTCGGGGCTAAGCTCAAGACCGATGCGGCAGCATTCGCAGATATCGGGCAGGGCGACGCCCTCATGGGCGAGGCTTTCGCCGCCATCGTCGGACCAGGCCAGACCCAGTCCGCCGCCCTTATGGGGGTGACCGGTGGCCTTGGCGGCGGCCGCGCCCCGTTTGTCGATCCAGGCGATGTACAGACGGTCGCGCCCATCCACCGCGAGGGCTGGGAACCGCTGGCTGGCGGGGTCCGAGGCCACGGGCTTGGGCGGCAGGAAGGTCTTTGCGCCGTCACGAGACCGCGCCAGGACCAGGCTGCCGTTATAGGCCTTGTCCCGCGTGGCCCAGGCTACGAAGACGCCGCCCTTGGAATCGGACGCCAAGGCTAGACGGGCATCGGCATTGGCGTCGATGGTTTCCCGCGCCTTGTTGAGAGCCTGGGCTGCCTCGAAGCTTTTCCCGCCATCGGAGGAGCGCGCCGCCATCACCCGTCCCCCCGCCACCCAGCCCAGGACCAAGGTGCCGTCGCCCAGGAAATGAGGCGTGGCCTGAATGGCGCAGGCCAGCCGCGTCTCCTCGGCCGCGCAGCCGGGCGGCAGGGTCGGGCCATGGCCCTTATGGTCGGCGGCCCAGGCCGATCCGGCGGCAAGGCAGGTGATAATCAGGGTGAGGAAACGGGGCTTCATGGCGGGCGCTCCTACAGCTTCAGCTTCAACTCGGCGATGAATGTGCGCTGAGGAAAGGGGTGGAACTCCATGTAACGGCAATCATTGACGTTATCGATGCCCAGGGCGGCTTCCAGGTTCTCTGAGTGCTTATAGCGGGCGCGCACATCGATCACGAAGAACGAATCGAAAGAGCCATAGACCTTGTTGACGTAGTCGGTGTTGTCCATGGTGGTGGCCATGCGGTCCTGATAGCGGGCCGCCGTGGTGAAGGCCCATTCGTCGGTGGGACGATAGGTGGCGGCCACCGTGCCGCGCAGCGTGGGAATGTTGGGTACCCGCTTGCCAACCGTCTGGGTGGCCAAGGCCCAGGCCGGGTTCTTGATGATCTCCGCATCCACATAGGTCAGGCTGCCCGCCAGTTCCAGGCCGGAAATCACCACATTGTTCTGCTGGGCGGCCAGTTCAATGCCGCGATTCCTGATTTCGAGCACATTGGTGACATAGGTGCTGGTGCCGGTGCCGGTGGTGTTCACGTTGCTTTGGCTGATCAAGGCGTTGGTCACGTTCTCCTGGAACAGCGAGACGCGGGTCTTGCCCTCGCCCAAGGTGGTCTCCAGGGACAGTTCATAGCTGTTGGTGCGTTCGGGCTGGAGATTGGGATTGGCGACCGAGGTGCTGACCCCGGTGCCGCCGGTCATGAACAGTTCGGAGACGGTGGGAAAGCGGGTGGACTTAGCCGCCTGGCCGGTCACCGTCCATTGAGGCACGATCTCCCAGGCCAGGGTGGCCTTGGGGGAGAAGGCGGTGCGGCTGGTGGCCGGGGCATAGGCGCTGGTATTGCCTGACAGGACATAGCCGTTGAAGGACTCCCAATACTCCCAACGGCCGCCCAGCGTGGCCTTGACGGTGTCGGTCAGTTTCCAGGCGTCCTGCGCCCACAGGGCATATGTCTGGGTGTCGCCGCGTGAATCCGTGGTCTTGCCGGTGATGGGGGCTTCGGTGCGCCAGTTGGCGGTGGTGTAGGTGGGCGCCACCAGGATGTAACGGTCGTAATGGGCGCCGAAGCTGGCCTCGTGGGCACCGCCTGGGCCAGTGGGGCGGAAGATGCCCTTCACGTCCGAGGTGGTCCAGTTGGTGCCGTCCATCTGGGTGTATTTGCCGTTGGTGGTGAAGGTGGTGCCGCCAAGGGTGCCCAGAGGTTGCTTTTGGATATCGCGGTCGAAATGGACGTGTGTGACGTTGCCCTCGAAATCCCACATGCCCTTGGTGTCGGATTTCAGCGACAAGGCGTGAGAGGTTTGGACCTGTTCGAGGATGTAATTGGCGGCGGCGAAGGTGCCGCCGTTATTGGCGCCGGTGGTGTCGGCGGCACCGAAGGTGGAGGCGCCGCTGGCGTCCTTCAGATAGCTCTCCACCCGCGACCGTCCGTGGTTCTGCCAGAAGCCCAGCGTGTAAGTGGCCTTTATCTCGGGCGTGAAATCATAGGCGAATTTGGCCTTGATGTTCTGCATCTCGGTACGCAGCAAACCGCCCATGCCCACCACATTGGCCGTGCCGCCTGACTTGCTCACGGCGGCAATGGTGCCGGTGGTGCTGGTCAGGCCAGTGGTGTTGGCGCGTGTCAGAACGCTGACCGGCTGGGATTCGCTGTTGGTACTGGTGGCGGCGATGAAGACGGACAGATCGCCGATCTTGTGGCCGAAGGTGGCGCTGCTCTGGTCGGTGCGGTAGGTGTCCTTGGTGTTGTACAGGTTGAAATGCTGCAGCGTTTCGGTCTGCTTGGCGGTGGCTTCCAGCTTGTCGGGCATGCGGGTGGTGATTTGCAGCACGCCGCCCATGGAATTGCCCGGATGCTGGGCGGCAAAGGGGCCGTACATCATATCGACCCGTTCCATCTCTTCGGGTGCCACCATGCCCCAGCGTGGGCCACCCTTGGAGTTATCATTGGCGATCAGCGCCGTGATGGGGATGTCGTCCACATAGACCATGGAGCGGGCGCTGGAACTATAGCCCCAGGTGCGGGTCATGAGGACGGCCTGGGTATCGCCGTTGTTGCGTTTGCGCAGGCTGAGGCTGGGCATGTATTTCACCGAATCCTCGGGATCGATGACGTTGACGGTGTCGGCCATTTTTTCGCGGGTGATGGATTCAGCCGTGTTGGGAAGCTTGTACTTCTCCATCACGTTGGTCTTTTCCCGGATCACCACTTCGGGCATGTCGGTGGCGTCATCGGCGGCCAGGGCGCCGGTGGCCAGAGCGAAAAAGGAATAAAGCGCGGAACCGGCGCCGAGCAGCGCGCGGCGGGAGACCTGGAACGGCATAATGAATCCTCGAAAACCGTGGAATGCTCCCCCATGGGGGAGTGCAAAGGCTCAGACGGTGCGAGGATGGGCGGGAGGAGCGCGCGAGCGGGCAAAGGCCGGACGGGAATCCGGCGGCACCTGATCATCAGGGCTGGTGACCGGAAGGGCGGCGGATGCCATGGCCATGGAAAGAGGGGCATCGGCCCCCAACGTGGCCGCATCGCCCGCCATGGGCAGGCAGAAGATGCAGTGCTTGACCTCGGTCGGGGAGGCCGGAGCAGGATCGCTGGAGGAATCGTGACAGAGCGAGGATTGCAGGTCGGCCCGTAAAGCCGCCTCTCCGGCCAGGGCGGCCACACCGCCCAGATCCAGCAGCGGCACCGCCATTTGCAGGGCGAAGGCCAGCAGCAGCAGCCGCGCCATACCGGCCCTTCCGGCCCGTATCGCCCGCAACCAGCCGCTCCGACGCAACACGCCGCCGCTCATGACCTCGGCTTCTCCACAAAAATATTAAGATAGGTTAACTGGTTTAGGCGTCGAATTTTGCAAAGTCAACCCGCTTTCCCGTGTGGAATCAGCGGCTTATATGATGGATATGCTATATATCATAGTGTTCAATCGTTATAATTGACGGGGGTCAAGCCATCAGGCCAAGGGATTCCGACGGCCTTCCCTGAGTGGGAAAACGTGGATTTTCGCTACATGGACTCACAGATTCTTTCCGTTCGCAGGTGGCGCCTCGTCATTGAGCACCGCAAGATATTGCCTATGGAAATATCACTGGGTGGCGGTAGAGGCAGGGTATGAACGGTTCACTCATCGAGATCATCGGCAGCGCCATCGTCGCCGCTCGGCGGCTGGGCCTGGACTGCGCCGAGGAGCGTGACACGGCTCGGGCGGTCCTGCTGGCGCACGATGCCTCCCTCACGCCGGGCGTTGCCCGGATTTTGGTGGATCAGCTCTATTCCCAGGCGGCGGGGGACTACGCCGTCTGATGGTTTTGGGGGATGACCGGAACGCCCGGCGGGGCATTCCGGTCGATTCGTTTCGGATCAGCCTTTGGCCTGATAATAGAGGCTCTGGACGTGGCTTCCCGCCGCGAAGAACACCCAGCGCTCGGCCAGCAGGCCCACATACTGGCAGACGAAGGCCAGGACCGGCAGCCCGGCCAGCAGCAACGCCGCAGGCGCGATGAAGGCCACCGCCAGGAAGAACACGGACAGCCCCTTCACCGTTTCGGCGCCGCCAGGGGCTGCGAATTCGATGGTGTTGAACGAACTGCCCATGAAGCCCTGGGTGACCTGGCGGATTTGGGCATGGTGCACGCCGATGGCGCTTTTCAGGGAAGAGCGCGGCCGGGCGGTCGCGTTCAGCCACATCTGGAACCCGCGGGCTGCCAGGGCCAGCGGGGTGAGCAGGACCGCCGAGCCGGACATGAAACCGGTCAGCGGGCTGTCTTGCACCTGGGCATAGGCGGTGGCCAGGGTGAAGCCCGAGGCCAATCCCATCAGCAGGTAATTGATGACCGTCCAACCCGAGGCCCACTGCCGGATGAACTTCACGCAGGCATAGATCATGCCGGTGCAGACGAACAACGCCAGGGACGCCACGGTGGTGAGCAGGCCCAGCACCAGAGGCAGATCCATCACCGCGCCATTGCCCAGGCGGATGACCACCGGGGCCCAGCCGAAGGCGTGGATCACGGCATAAAGGAAGGCCAGTCCGCAGACCACCGGGATCAGGATTACTTCACGCGACAGCCAGGAGGTGCGCCAACGGGTCGCCGCCCGCCATCCCCTTTGGGGATTGGCAAGGTGGAACACCGAGGCCACCAGCCCCAGACACAGAAGCACCAGGGCAATGGCCCCGCCCAGGGCGAAAAAGCCGCCGCTGGCCCCGCCAGCGTAAAGCTGGCCCAGGGTCAAAGCGATCAGCAAGCCCTGTCCGGCGCCGATCAGGGTGGTGAGGAAGATGACGGAAAATGCGGGCTTCATGATGATCTCTCCCCCTTACCAGCTGGACGCGCCGTCGATGGTCGGCGTTGTGAAGGCGGGGCGAGGTTTCTCGCCTTCCACCTTCAGCGGGTTATCGACGCGCACCAACTCGTCCGGATGGAGCGTGGTGGTGGTCTTGCGCCGGGGCAGATAATGATTGGCCGGACTGGTGCCCCATTCCGGCATCAGGGGGAAACCGCCATTATCCCGAATGGCCTTGGCCGCCTCGGAATTGGGGTCGTTGATGTCGCCGAAGATGCGCGCGCTGGCCGGACAGGCCAGGACGCAAGCGGGCTTGCGCCGGTCTTCGTCGAGGGTCTTGTCGTAGATGCGATCGACGCACAGCGTGCACTTCTTCATGACGCCGTGGACCGGATCGAATTCGCGCGCGCCATAGGGGCACGACCACGAGCAGTATTTGCAGCCGATGCACTTGTCGTAATCCACCAGCACGATGCCGTCTTCTTCCCGCTTGTAGCTGGCCCCCGTGGGGCAGACCGGCACGCAGGGCGGCTCCTCGCAATGGAGGCAGGATTTGGGGAAGTGGATGGTTTCCGTGTTGGGGAAGGTGCCGCATTCATAGGTCTGGACGCGGTTGAAGAACACGCCCGTCGGATTAGCGCCGTAGGGATTTTGGTCGGGCAACGGCCCGGCCCAGCCCGATGTGTTCCATTCCTTGCACGAGGTCACGCAGGCATGGCAGCCGACGCAGACATTGAGGTCGATAACCAGGGCGAGTTGCTTCTTGCTCATGATCACTTCCTCCCGGCCAGGAAGGCGCGGACCTTCGACTTGAAGCCGATGGTCTGGCCGGGCAGCGGTTCCATGGGTTTGAACTGGGGCCAGCTTTCCCCTTCCTCCCCCGGTTTGCATTTGGTGACGCGGACCTTGAGGTCGTACCACGCCGCCTGTCCCGTGACGGGATCGGAATTGGAGACGTGCTGGTTGCCCACCATGTTGGGCAGTTCCTCACTGATCAGGTGATTGAGCAGGAAGCCCTTGCGTGACTCGTCGGCATCGGAGTCCAGGCCCCAGGCGCCCGAGGCCTTGCCGATGGCGTTCCAGGTCCACACCGTGCCGGGCTCCACCGCTTCGGTGAAGCGGGCCTGACACTTGATCTTGCCCCACGGGCTTTCCACCCACACCCAATCGGTGTCGCCGAAATTGCCCAAGGCTCCCACCTTGGGGTGCATGAACAAGACGTTGCTGGTGTGGATCTGGCGCAGCCAGGCATTCTGGGAATCCCAGGAATGGTACATGGCCATGGGCCGCTGGGTCAGCGCCGACAGCGGGAAGGCATGCCCGTCCGAGCACCGCCATTCCAGCGGCGTGTAATAGAAGGGCAGGGGATCGAAGAAGGTCTTCACCCTGTCGCGCAGGCGCTCGGGCGGCTGCTTGCCCTTCCACTTGCCCTCACCGGCCAGCCGGAACTTCTGCAGCACCTCGGAATAGATGTGCGGCATGATCGGGTCGGTGAAGCGTACCAGACGATGGCGGTAGGCCCATTCCAGGTAGCCCTTGTTCCAGTTGCGCATGTACTGGAAGCTGGGCGGCAGTTCGTAATGGAAGTGGTTGTTGTTGCGCGCGTACTGGTCCCACTGATTGGGGTTGGGCTCGCCCACCATGGCCTTCTCGCCGGCCTTGCCGCGCCAGCCCGCCAGGAAGCCGATTCCCGAACCCGGCTCGGTCTCGAAATTGACGATGAAGTCGGGATAGTCGCGGAACTTGCGGCTTCCGTCCTTGTTGGTGAAGGCCGGAAGCTTGAGGCGCGTCGCCAGTTCGATGACCACGTCCTGGAACGGCTTGCACTCGCCCAAGGGCGGAAGGATCGGCACACGCACGGAATCGACGGGACCGTCGAACTCCGAGATGGGCCGGTCCAGCATGCTCATCACGTCATGGCGTTCGAGATAGGTGGTATCGGGCAGCACCAGATCTGCGAAGGCCACCGTCTCGGACTGGAAGGCGTCACAGACCACCAGGAAGGGGATCTTGTAGGCGCCCGACTCGTCCTTGTCGGTGAGCATCTTCCTCACCTCGGAGGTGTTCATGGACGAGTTCCACGCCATGTTGGCCATGAACAGCAGCAGCGTGTCGATGGGGTAGGGATCGCCGCGCCAGGCATTGGTGATGGCGTTTTGCATCATGCCGTGGACCGAGAGCGGATATTCCCAGGAGAAGGCCTTGTCCAGGCGGATGGGCTCGCCATCGGCGTCCACCGACAAATCGTCCGGGTCGGCGGGCCAGCCCATGGGGGTGCCCACCAGGGCCTCGCCGGGCTTGATGGCCTGGGGGCCCTTGGGCGGCTTGGGGCAGGGCGGGATGGGGCGCGGGAAAGGCGCTCTGTGACGGAACCCGCCCGGCCGGTCGATGGTGCCCAACAGGGTCATCAGGATGGACAGCGCCCGGATGGTGTGAAAGCCGTTGGAATGCGCCGCAAGGCCGCGCATGGCGTGGAAGGCCACCGGATTGCCGGTGATCTTGTCGTGCTCGGTACCCCAGCAATCGGTCCAGGCGATGGGCAGTTCGATGGTCTGGTCGCGGGCGGTGATGCCCATTTCATGGGCCAGGCGGCGGATGGTGTCGGCGGGAATGCCGGTGATGCCCTCGGCCCATTCCGGCGTGTAGTCCTTGACCCGTTCCTTCAGCAATTGCATGGACGGCTTGACCGGCGTGCCGTCTTCCAGGGTGTAAGAGCCGAACAGGCGGCCCTCGGTATCCTTGGTGCGCGCGATGACCGGCTTGTCGCTGGCGCGGTCCCACCACATTTTGTCCGGGGTCTCGAAGGTGTCGGGCCGCACCGGCACGCTGCCTTCGCGCACGAAGAGGCCGAACGTGTCGCTGTCGGCATCCTGGTTCACCAGTTCGGCGGCGTTGGTGTAGCGGATCAGGAAGTCGCGGTCGAACAGGCCGGTTTCCAGGATCTCGCGCACCAGGGCCAGCAGCAGGGCGCCGTCGGTGCCGGGGCGGATGGGGACCCACTCATCGGCGATGGCGGCATAGCCGGTGCGCACCGGATTGACGGCGATGAAGCGCCCGCCCGCCCGCTTGAAGGCGGCCAGATCACGCTTCATGGGATTGGAATGGTGATCCTCGGCGGTGCCGATCATCACGAACAGCTTGGCCCGCTCCAGATCGGGGCCGCCGAATTCCCAGAAGCTGCCGCCGATGGTGTAGATCATCCCTGCCGCCATGTTGACGGAGCAGAACCCACCATGGGCGGCGTAATTGGGGGTGCCGAACTTGGCGGCAAACAGGCCGGTCAGGGCCTGCATCTGGTCGCGGCCGGTAAAAAGCGCGAACTTCTTCGGGTCCGTGGCGCGCAGATGGGCCAGCCGCTCGGTCAGAGTCGAAAAGGCCTCTTCCCAGGAAATGGGCTCGAAGGCGCCAGCACCACGCTCGGTGCCTTCCTTGCGCTTCAAGGGCCGGGTCAGACGGGCGGGGGAATACTGCTTCATGATGCCCGAGGCGCCCTTGGCGCACATGATCCCCTTGTTCAGGGGATGATCGGGATTGCCCTCGATATAGCGGACCTCTCCGTCACGAAGATGCACGCGGATGCCGCAACGGCAGGCGCACATATAGCAGGTCGTGGTCTTGACCTCCGACCGGCCGAGATCGGAATCAGCAATGGCGACAGGATCCCTCATGCGGGTTAGCTCCCCCCTGGTATTGTCCTTGCCCTCGTTTCGGGGCGACTTTTAGGACAGTCTACTTTAGTGGGATCTAATAAGGCAATCGGGAAAGGGGAAGCTCAGGTCTTGTCGCCCAGCAGGGTATCGCACAGTTCAGAGAGGCGTTTGGGCGCGATCTCTGACATGCGCATGCCGTGGATGGCCGACAGCTCCGCCGGTCCGACCCCCTTCTTGGCGGCGGCCATGGCGTCGAGGCCCTGAAGATGCCGTGACAGACGGTTGAACTTCGAGATCTGGCGCGAGGCCGCCAGCGCGTCGTCGATGCCGAGGGTCGTGGGTCCGATGGTTTCGCCAAGAGCCCGCTTCAAACCGCTATGCCAGCTATCCATGATCCGCGTCCTCCCACCCCAAGGATTTCCATCATACCTTCGGGATAGGGGGCGAGTCTCGCGCAAAGTCCGGGCGGGCCCGGGGGCCTAGCCGCGCACCGAACGAAGGAAGCCCTCGGCCTCGCTCTTGAGGTCGGAAACCGCCTCGGACAGGATCTTGGCGCTCCAGATCACCCTTACCGCGCCAGCACAGGAACGGGCCGAGGAGCGCGACAGGGTCGAGACGGAAGACGACACTTCCCCGGCCTGGGTGGCGACCTCGTCGATATGGCTGGCGATATCGCCGGTGGTGGATTCCTGCTGTTGCACGGCCATCGCGATGGCCGTCGAGATGTTGTCGATGCTGCGGATGGTTTCCACCACGCCTTCGATGGAGGCGGTCATCTCAAGGGTGGAGTTCTGCACCGCCATCACCTGGCTGGAGATCTCCTCGGTGGCGCGCGCCGTCTGGTTGGCGAGATTCTTGACCTCATTGGCGACCACGGCAAAGCCCTTGCCCGCCTCGCCCGCCCTGGCCGCCTCGATGGTGGCGTTGAGCGCCAGCAGATTGGTCTGGGCCGCGATGTCGTTGATCAACTGCACCACATTGCCGATGGCTTGGACCGACTCGGACAATCCACTCATCTGGCCAGCGGTGGCGTTGACATTTTCCACGGCCTGCTGGGCGATCTTGCTGGACTGGTCCACCTGCTGGGCGATCTCGTTGATGGACTGCGCCAGACGCCGGGTGGCCTCGGAGACCGTGGCGGCGCGTTCGGTCGTGATGTTGGCCGCTTCGCTGACATCGAGCGAGCGCGAGCCGCTTTGGCCCGAGCGGGTGGCCATGTTCATGGCGGTCTTGTGGATGCCCGTGGTGGAGCCCTCCACCTCGGCCACCTTGGCATTGACGGTGGCCTCGAAATGGTCGGCCATCTCGCGCATGGCCCGCGCCCGTTCCTCGGCGGCGCGGATGCGCTCTTCCTCCTGGGCGGCCCTCAGATGCTCGGCCTCCAGCATATGTTCCTTGAAGACCTGGACGGTGCGGGCCATGTCGCCGACCTCGTCCTTGCGGTCCTGGGCCTCGATCTCCACCGAGGTGTCGCCGTCGGCCAGGCGGCCCATCAGGGTAGTCATGCGGCCGATGGGGCGCGTGATGACACGGGTCAGGATCGATTTGACGCCCAGCACCGAGAACAGGGTGGCACCGATGCCAAAGGCCAACAGTCCCAGCAAGATGTGGTTGAACTCGGCCTTTTCCGCGGCGGTGGACAGCGACGAGGACAGGACGGCGATGACTTCGCCATCGGTCAGTCCCATGCCGCCGTGACAGGAATGGCAGACCTCGTCCTTGGCGCCATCGGTGACGCCCAGAACGATGGGCATGGAATAGCGGTAGGAGTCACCGACCAGGCGGCCGACCGGCTTGGCCGTCGCCAGGGCTTCGCGGTCGATGTCGTCCTGGGCGGCCTTGGGCGCGCGGTCCGGTTCCACGTCCTTCATATAGGCGGCGACCTTGGGGCTCCACACGCTCCAAACCTTGCCCGTATAGTGGACGTTGCGGGAATCGAACCACTTATTAAAGACCTTGATGCCGATATTGTCGCCGTCCTCGGGACGGGTGGCCATGACATTGACGATCAGCGCGTGGAGCGAGGTCATCTCGTTGACGCTGAGCTCGTGGAGCTTGCGCTCCATGGCCTGTTCCTCGAACCGGGCGATGAAGACCACGATCAGCGTCGCCATGACGATGACGCCCAGCCCGACCACGATCATGAATCGCCGGCGCAAGCTTAAATTCTGCCAGACCCCTGCGGACATGCGAATTCCCCTGGGTGTTTCCACCCCTATGGCCTGTGGCAGCCGTTCTTCCCCCGAAGCGGCTGGTCAGCGCGTGATTTCGAAGGTCTTGTGGGCTTCCGTCAGTTCCAGCATGCGCAACACGTTGTCGCGCGGATGGGCCAGATTGATGGACGAGCCATTTTCAGCCAAATCTTCACGGGCGATGTAGAGCAGGCCCAAACCCACCGAGTCAATATGACTGAGGCCAGACATCTCAAAGGTGACCTTACGCCCCTTCAGTCCGCCAAGCTGGGAGAGCAGGGATTGGAAGTCCTCGTTGGCGGCGAAATTCAGCTGCCCATCAAGGGACACATGGACGCTGGTACCTTCGTCCTTTACGCGAAACTGCATGCTACCATCCTCCTCGTCTCGACGCCCGATTCCGCCCGCCGCCGTCCACTTCTCCCACGGCCCCGAAAGCCCCCAGGATCATCGAGTTCAGGCTGACAGCCTTACCTCCGGGACGAGGGCAATTGCAAGAGGCGAGTGTCGCGATCTGGCGAAAAAAGTCTTTTTGTAACACCATCGCTTTATCTGGCGAATGTCATTGCCAGGGTCCGTCCACCGTCTTCTCCGTGCAATGAGTGGGTTGCCTTGCGAATCAGGGGAAGGCCCCGGCCGTTCTTGGCCATGGCATGGGTGACCGCTGACAGCTTGTCCGCCAGATCGAATCCGCCTCCCTGGTCGCTGACCGCGACGCAAACGCTGTCGGCCCGCCGGGCCTGAACGTTGATTTCGATGCGGCGGCCCGCCAGGGACGGATCGGCCATGCGCCCCTGCATGATCTTCTGGAACTCCACGAAGCCTTCGGCTGTGGTGCGCAGGTGATTGGGGATGCCGAGATTGCCGTGGATGACGGCGTTGGACAGGGCTTCGGCCAGGGAAATCTCGATCAGTTCGATCGTGTCTTGGGCCAAATCGTGGAAATTGGCGCGGATAGCCTCGGCCACCAGTTCCAGCGTTTCGAGGCGATAGACGGTGGCGGTCTGCAGCGACAGGGTCATGCCGCCGCCGCGCACCGTCTCGAAACACCGCAGTCCGATGCCCAGCACGCCCTCTGCGCCCAGTTCCAGGAAGCCGCAATAGGGGGCAGAAAGACCGGCGCGGACATTTTCGGTGGTGCCGGGGCCCGCCAGGATCGAGGCCGGAGGTATCTCGGCGCCGCTACCGGCTTCGTGCAGCAAGATGCCAAGCGCCCGGCATTGGGCGGCCAGATCCTCGGAAACCGGGGCGGATACCACCAGACAGGGGCTGCGCTCGGCGGCAAGGCAGGTGGAGGTCGGAGGGATGGTGATCGTGGGCATGCTCACTCTTCCCCTTTCAAGCGCCGGATACAGACGGCCGTCAGGTCGTCTTCGAAGGGAGTCTGAACCTGACGGCAAACCTCGTCGAGCAGGTTGTCCACCCGTAATTCGCCATTGGTGCGCAGCAATCCCTGGATGGCGTTGCCCAGTCCGGTCTCACCATACAAGGCATCCCCCTCGTGCGGAGAATCGGTGATGGCGTCGGAATACATGAACAAGGCGGCGCCCGGCGGGAACGGTTCGCAATGCTCGCGGTATTCGGGTGATTTCGACAGGCCCAGCGGAATGCCGCTGGCGGCCAGAAAGCGGTATTCCTGCCCCTGCATGATCACCGGGGCGGGGGCGCCAGCCGAGGCCCATTCGATCTCCCCGGCGTCCACGTCGATGGTGCACAGGAACATGGTGGCGAATTGGCCTCGGCCCAGCAGGCCTTTCAGCGCGGTGCCCAGGGTGGCCAGCATTTCTCCCGGCTGTCGCCTGGGGTCCCAATGGTCGGAGATCAGGGCGTGCAGGCGAAAGACGTTGAGCGCCGCGCCGATTCCATGCCCGGTGAAGTCGAAGCAGTAAAAGCTCATGCGCGGGCCGCCGCAATCCAGGCAACCCCAGAGGTCACCGCCGATTCCCGATGACGGTTCGAAGAAGGATTCCACCTCGATGCCCAGTTTTGCCAGACGGCCGTCCAGACGTTCGGGCCGGGGCAGCAGGTCGAATTGCATGGCGCGGGCGGCGTTGACCTCTTCCACCAGATGGCGCTGCTGCTCGGCGATCCGCTCAAGCAGGGCCTGGCGTTCGAGTTGTCCCGCCATGCGGGTGATGGCATAGCGGATGGCGCGGCCCACGGTGCGTTCGGGGTCGTCGCTCTTGATCAGATAATCCTGGGCCCCGGCCTCGAGGGCATAGGAGGCAAAGCGCGGATCATCCATGCCGGTCATGATGACGATGGGCGTGCGTGACGCAGCCTCCTGCATGCGCGACACGGTGGCGATTCCGGTGGAATCGGGCAGGCTGAGGTCCAAAAGGACCACGTCCACCGGCTCGCCGCTCTCGATATGGGCGATGGCGGCGGCCAGGGTGCCCACGTGCCGGACCACAAAGACGGGGGCGCTCGACATGCGAAGCGCATATTCAACCAGACGGGCGTCTCCCGGCTCGTCTTCGACCAGCAGGACGTGAAGGGTATCCCTGATCACCCGTGCGCCCACGAGCCCCGCCAGCCCGGCCGCATCACCGGCTTCGGGGTCGGTTCTCCAACCGCTGGTGCGGCTGGGCAGGCGGATGAGCCGTCCGCCCCTCTCGGCCAAATTCATCATCCCGCTCCCGCTTCGGCCTGAAAGCCGTTCCCACGCTAATGGATAGGTGTGTCGTCAATTCACTTGCCATGTCAACAAGGAGTGAATGGCAAGGCAGGAAACCGTAACATATCGGCGTGATTCTGTTTCGGGAATTTGGTCAGTTCGCTCCGCTGTCTCTGCTGGAAACCGGGGCGCCGTCGGTCAGATGCAGGTCGCGTTCGCTGACCAGACAGGCCTTCGCTCCCATGCCGCGTCCTCCCAGGGGTTCGACGACAGACTGGACCATGCAGTTCTGGGTGCAGACTTCGGCGCAGATCACAGGCAGATTGCTCCAGGTCTCGCCAGCCCCCAGCTTGACATAACCTTCCATGGCGGCGACGTCCTTCTCCGAATAGCGCTCGCCCAGGGCTTTGCGGTACTCGGCGATCATCTTGTCGGTGCTGATGTCGGAGCATCCGCAATTGGCGATCAGTCCCATGAAGCGGCCCATGCGGGAGAAATGGGCTGGCTGATCGGGAGGAGCGACGCAGGCGGCCACGAGACAGACTAAAACCATGGCGGCGATTCGTTTCATGGGCACTCTCCCGGCGGCCGGAGATGGTCTGGAAACATATTGTGTCACCTATCTGATCTCCAGTGCCATGCCTTGGCAAGTTGGCTATCATGCTTTTTATCGTGGGAGGCTGAGGGTGAAGAGGGGGGGGCGAGGAATTTTTCGGAGACAGACAATGACCGGCTCTTTTCCTCGCCAGCCATGAGTGAGCGTGCGCGGATTCTTGGTCTGATCGCCGTGATCCAGGCCGTGGGGCTGGCGGTTGTACTGCTCCTGCCGGGCAGCCCGATCTCTTTGGGGCTGGCCCTTCTGGGCGCGGTGGCAAGCGTGGTCCTGGCCGCGCGCTGCGGCCGGGCGGAAGGGGCGGCCCTTGACACGCTGCGGGCCGAGATGACCGCACTGCGCAAGGAACGCGACCGCCTCAGCCTGCTGGCCGACGTGGTGAAGGAAAGCTCGGAGCGGTACCGCGAATATTCCGAGGCTGCCGCGGACTGGTTCTGGGAAAGCGATGCGGATCAGCGCTTCACCTTCTTTTCGTCGTCTTTCGAGACGGTGATGAACATCACCTCCGATGATCTCCTGGGCAAGCGGTCCTGGGACATCGTCAGCGAGCGCATGGAGATCGATTCCGACCAGTGGCAGGCCCATATCGCCGACCTGACCGCTCAGCGTCCGTTCCGCGACTTCAAGTATTGGCTGGAGGATGGCGCGGGACGGGCGCGGTGGATCAAGGTCAACGGCCTGCCCCGTTTCGACGAGGATGGGGTGTTCATCGGCTATCGCGGCACTGGCAGCGACATCACCGCCGCCGTGGAGAACGCGCACCGCATGCACATGCTCAACCGCGCGGTGGAGCAAAGCCCGGTGTCCATCGTCATCACCGATCTCAATGCGGATATTCAATACGTCAACAGCGCGTTCCTGCGGGTCACCGGCTATTCCATGGACGAGGTGATCGGCCACAATCCCCGCTTTCTCAAATCCGACCTGACCCCGCCTGCCGTTTTCGAGGCCATGTGGGCCGCGCTGACGGTGGGCGATAAGTGGGAGGGCGAACTGGTCAACAGGCGCAAGACCGGCGAGCTTTACTGGGAGATGGCCTCCATCCAGCCCATTTCGAACATCGAGGGCAACGTCACCAATTATCTGGCCATCAAGAGCGACATCACCGAGCAGAAGAGCGCCGCCGCCAAGCTGGCGGAATTGGTGGAGGAACTGCGCCGCTCCAACGAGGAACTGGAGCAGTTCGCCTATGTGGCTTCCCACGATCTGCGTCAGCCATTGCGCATGATCAGCGCCTATCTCGGCCTGCTGGAGAGGAAGCTTTCCGCCAGTTTCGACCAGGATGCCCGCGACTTCTTCGGCTTTGCCGTGGACGGCGCGCGGCGTCTCGACCGCATGATCGTCGATCTGCTGGAATATTCCCGCATCGGCCGGATTACCACTCCCATGGCGCCCGTTCCCCTGGGCGAGGCGGTGAGCAACGCGCTGCGCTATCTGGAAGTGGCGATAGCCGAGAGCAAGGCCCAGGTCCTGGTGCCCGATATCCTGCCGACCATTTCCGGCGATGGGGGCGAACTGGTCCGTCTGTTCCAGAACCTGATCGGCAACGCCCTCAAATACATGCCCGAGGGGCGCAGGCCTCGGATCGAAGTGTTCTGCCGTGATGGGGACGGTGAATGGGTGGTGGGCGTCAAGGATAACGGCATCGGTATCGCCGCCGACGACCTGAAGCGGGTGTTCGGCATCTTCCAGCGTCTGGTCGCCCGCGAACAGTACGAGGGGACCGGCATCGGACTGGCGGTCTGCCGCAAGATCGCCGAACACCATGGCGGCCGCATCTGGGTCGAGTCCGAATGCGGCCTGGGCAGCACCTTCCTGATCGCCTTTCCCAAGGTCTGACTGCCCGTTCCCATATCGCTCCGATATCGCTTAACAGCCTGAAGGGATCGGACTACCATTCCCTTTCAGGTTGATAGGGGGATGGCGATGTCGATCCGCAGGGAAGAATTGCCCGCCGCGCTGGTGGCCGGGGCCGTCACGGGATTGGTTGTGGTGATCCTGTCCTTGTCCTTCGCCGTCCTTATCTTCTCGGGCGAGTTGTCCGGGCATGTGGGCACCGCCATCGGCATGGCGCTGTTCACCGCCGTGGTGGTGGGCGCGCTGGTGGCGCTGTTTAGCTCGTATCCCGGCACCATCGCCTTTCCCCAGGACAAGATCGCTCCCATCCTGGCTCTGATGGCCTCGCTGATCGTGGCCGACACGCCGCCCGGCACCGACCCCGAGCAGCTTTTCGCCACAGTGGCCACCGCCCTGATGCTGGCCACGGCCCTGACCGGCGCCCTGCTTTTCGCCCTGGGCTATTTCCGCTTAGGGGGATTTATCCGTTTCATTCCCTATCCGGTGATCGGCGGCTTTCTGGCAGGGACTGGCTGGCTGCTGGTCAAGGGCGCCATCAAGGTGATGACCGGCCATGCGCCCACCCTGGAGGGGCTTGCGCATCTGTTTGCCGCCGCCGAGGCCGTCAAATGGGTGCCGGGTCTGTTGTTCGCCCTGGTCCTGATCTTCGGCATGCGGCGCTGGAAGCATGTGGCGACCCTGCCGCTGCTGTTGACCGGCGGCATCCTTGGCTATCATCTGGTGGCCCGGCTGCTGGGTATGAGTTTGGAAGGGCTGGAGCAGGGGGGCTATCTGCTGGGCCATCTGCCCGCCGCCGGGGGCTGGCGTCCCGATGCGGTGATCCGCGCCCTGTCGGCCGACTGGCTGATGATCGCCGATCAGGCCGGATCGGTCTCAACCATCCTCCTGATCAGCGCCATCGGCGTTCTGCTCAATTCCAGCGGCATCGAGGTGGCGGCCAACGAGGACATGGACCTCAACCGCGAACTCAAGATCGCCGGTATCGCCAATATGGTGTCGGGGGCGGGCGGCGGCATCATCGGTTTCCACACGCTGGGCCTGTCCTCCATGGTGCTGAAGATGGGGGTGCGCTCGCGCCTCGTGGGGCTGATCTCGGCCCTGGTCTGCCTGTCCATGCTGGTCATCGGCACCGAGCCTTTGGCCCTGTTTCCCAAGGCGGTACTGGGCGGCCTGTTGATGTTCATCGGCCTGGGCTTTTTGGAGGAATGGCTGGTGGAGGGCCGCCACCACATGCCGCCCGCCGATTACGCCATCATCCTCATGATCGTCGGCGTGGTGGGGACCTTCGGCTATCTGCAGGGCGCGGCGGTGGGCATCGTCGCCTGCGTGGTGCTGTTCGTGGTCAATTACTCCCGCGTGGCGGTGGCCAAGCACGAACTGACCGCCGCCGAGGTGTCGTCCAATGTGGACCGGCCGCGCGAAGAGGTGGCTCTGCTCAAGGCCCATGGCGGGCGCATCCTGGTCTACAGCCTGCAAGGCTTCATGTTCTTCGGCACCGCCAACAAGCTGCTGACCCGAGTGATCGGGCGTTGCGGCGATTTGGGAGCCGAGACCGTGGAGGTGGTGGTTTTCGACTTCCGACGGGTGGCCGGTATCGATACCTCGGCGGCCATGAGCTTCGTGAAGCTGCGCCAGTTCGCCGAGAAGCGGGGCCTGTCGCTGGTTTTCGCCCAGCAGAATGATGACGTGGGCATGGTGCTGGAACGCGCGGGCTTTGTGGGGGCCGAGGGCGCCACCTGGCGCTCGGCTCCCGATCTGGACCATGCGCTGGAATGGTCCGAGAACCGCCTGCTGGCCAAGCTGGAAGTGGAAGCCCGCACCAAGCCGCGCTCGCTGATGGCCGATCTGGCCGAGGATCTGGGCGAACCCGTCCAGGTGGCCCGCATGATGTCCTTCGTGGAGACCTTGAACGTGCCCGCCGGAACCGTGGTGCTGGAACAGGGCAGCGCCGCCCATGATCTGTTCATCCTGGATTCAGGGCAGGTGACGGTGCGGCTGCTGAACGACAACGGCACCTCCATCCGCCTGCGCACCATGCATGCGGGTACGGTGGTGGGCGAAATGGGGCTTTATCTCAACGAGGAGCGTTCGGCCTCGGTGGTGGCCGATGCCGATTGCGTCATCCATCGCCTGACGGCGCGCAACCTGATCCGCATGGAAGAAGAGGCCCCTTCGGTGGCCGCCGCCTTCCATCGCCTGATGGCGCGCCAACTGGCCGAACGGCTGCGCAATACCGACCACATGATCCGGGCATTGACTGATTGACCACCGGCGCGGCTTGGCCCACCATCCGGCCAGTCAATTGGAAAGGGAAGAATCCATGGTTTCCGAGATTTTCGCCGACGGCGTCGGCCGGGTCGATTTCGTCAGCGGCGTGGTCCGCATCGAACTGGTGTCGCTGGAGCCCACCGAATCCGGTCAGGGCAAGATGGAAGTGCGCCAGCGCATCGCCATGCCGGTGGACGGTTTCCTGCATTCGCTCAACACCATGGGGGATCTGGTCAACAAGCTGGTGGAAGCCGGCGTCTTGAAGCGCAACGAGCAGACTCCCGGCGCCGTGGCGGCCCCGGCTGCCGCTCCCGCTCCCGTCAAGAAGTAGGTTTTCTGTATTCTGCCGCGTCACCCATGGTGATGATGGCCCTGGAAAAACCCCCCTCGTCCAATCTGGCCGAGGGGGTTTGCCTTAAAAGGACAGAAACGGCGGCCTTACCCGGCCAGGGCCTGTTCGATCTTGTCCACCGCCGCTTGAGCCGCGCTGGCGTCGGGGCCACCGGCCTGGGCCATGTCGGGACGGCCGCCGCCGCCCTTGCCGCCGAGCGCCTCCGAGCCGATGCGCACCAGATCCACGGCGCTGTACTTGGCCGTCAGGTCCTCGGTGACGCAGACCACGATGGAGGCCTTGCCGTCGGCGTCGGAGACCAGGACGATGACGCCCGAACCGATCTGCTTCTTGATCTCGTCGGCCATGCCCTTCAAGTCCTTAGGCGGAACGCCGTTCAGGACCTTACCGGCATAGGTGATGCCGTTGACCGTCTTGGTGGCGGCACCCTGGCCGCCGCCGGTGGCCAGTTGCTTTCTGACCTCGGCCAGTTCGCGTTCCAGCTTGCGCCGCTCATCCATCAGGCCCGCGATGCGGGCGGGAAGGTCGGTAGGAGCGGCCTTCAAGGTGTCGGCGGCACGCGCCAGCAGGTCTTCTTGCGCTTGCGCCCAGGCCAGGAAGGCCGGGCCGGTCACCGCCTCGATGCGGCGCACGCCCGACGCCACGGCGCTTTCCGCCACGATCTTGAAGCCGCCGATATCGCCGGTGCGCCGGGCATGGGTGCCGCCGCACAGTTCGGTGGACAGATCGCCCATGGAGACGACGCGCACTTCCTCGCCGTATTTCTCGCCGAACAGGGCCATGGCGCCCGCCTTGATGGCGTCGTCGGGAGTCATGACCGTGGTGGCCACCTCGGCATTGACGCGGATGCGGCGGTTGACCTCGGCCTCGACGGCACGGGATTCTTCGGGTGACAGGGCCTTGGTGTGGGCGAAGTCAAAGCGCAGACGGTCGGGGCCGACCTGGCTGCCCTTCTGGGTCACATGATCGCCCAGGATGCCGCGCAGCACGGCGTGCAGCAGATGGGTGGCCGAGTGGTGACCGCGGGTGGCATCGCGACGCGACGAATCGACGGCGAAATGGGCATCCTCGCCCACCGCCACCGGCCCGCCTTCGACAGTGCCGAAATGGACGACGAGGTCGCCCAGCTTCTTTTGGGTGTCGGTGACGGTGATGGTCGCCTTGCCGCCTGCCACCGTGATGATGCCGGTATCGCCCATCTGGCCGCCGGATTCGCCGTAGAACGGAGTCTGGTTGGCGATGACGGCGACCGAGTGGCCGGGATGGACGGCCTCGACCACCTTGCCGTTCTCCACCAGGGCGACGATCTTGCCCTCGGCCTGTTCGGCGTCATAGCCGAGGAATTCGGAAGCGCCCAGCTTTTCGCGCAGTTCGAACCACACGGTCTCGGTGGCGGTGTCGCCCGAACCGGCCCAGGCCTTGCGGGCCTCGGCGCGCTGGCGCTCCATGGCACTGGCGAAGCCGTCGGTGTCGACGCCGATGCCCTTGGCCTTCAGGGCGTCCTGGGTGAGGTCCAGCGGGAAGCCGTAGGTGTCATAGAGCTTGAACGCCACCTCGCCCGCCAGCTTACCAGCCGAACCGATGCGGGTGATCTCGTCGTCCAGCAGCTTCAGGCCCTTGTCCAGCGTCACCTTGAAGCGGGTCTCTTCCAGCTTCAGGGTCTCGGTGATCAGCGCATTGGCGCGCACCAGTTCGGGATAGGCCTCGCCCATCTGCCGCGTCAGGGCCGGGACCAGCTTCCAGAGCAGGGGCTCGCTACAGCCCATGAGATGGGCGTGGCGCATGGCGCGGCGCATGATGCGGCGCAGAACATAGCCGCGGCCTTCGTTCGACGGCAGCACGCCGTCGGCGATCAGGAAGGAGCTTGAGCGCAGATGGTCGGCCACCACGCGGTGACTGACCTTGTGCGGGCCGTCGGCATCGGTGTTGGAGCTTTCCGCCGAGGCTTCGATCAGGGCGCGCAGCAGGTCCACGTCGTAATTGTCGTGCTTGCCCTGCAGCAGGGCGGCCAGACGCTCGAGGCCCATGCCGGTGTCGATGCTGGGCTTGGGCAGGGGGACGCGGGTCTCTTTGTCCACCTGCTCGAACTGCATGAAGACGAGGTTCCAGATTTCGATGAAGCGGTCACCGTCCTGGTCGGGGCTGCCGGGCGGGCCGCCGGGGATGTGGTCGCCGTGGTCGTAGAAGATTTCCGAGCAGGGACCGCAAGGCCCCGTATCGCCCATGGCCCAGAAATTGTCCGAGGTGGGGATGCGGATGATGCGCGATTCGGGCAGGCCCGCGATCTTCTTCCAGGCATCGGCCGCCTGATCGTCGTCGTGATAGACGGTGACCAGCAGGCGGTTCTTGTCGATGCCGAAATCCTTGGTGATCAGGTTCCAGGCATGCTCGATGGCCTGGTCCTTGAAATAATCGCCGAACGAGAAATTGCCCAGCATCTCGAAGAAGGTGTGGTGGCGCGCGGTATAGCCCACATTGTCCAGATCGTTGTGCTTGCCCCCGGCGCGCACGCATTTCTGCGAGGTGGCGGCGCGCACATAGTCGCGCTTCTCGACGCCGGTGAAGACGTTCTTGAACTGCACCATGCCCGCATTGGTGAACATCAAGGTGGGGTCGTTGCGCGGCACCAGCGGGCTGGAATTCACGACGGTGTGGCCGTTCTTCTCGAAGAAGTCGAGGAAAGTGCGGCGAATCTCGTTGGCGGTCTGCATGGCATCCATCGTGGGCTAGAGGTGCGGCGTAACGGGCGGTTTTAACCCGCGGCGCGTTGGGCTGTCCAGCGGGGCTTGATGAGGCGCAGGGCTGTGGCTTCCTGGTCGACGTCGCGCAATAAGCGTTCTATTCTTCAGGGATGCATGCAATCGCACTTGGTCTGACCGCCCTGCTCCTGTCGGCTTCGGCTTTCGCCGCCGGGCCGCCCCCGGCTTCTGCCGCTCCGGCCCCCGCCGCTGCGCCGCTGCGCTGCGCCGAGGATGCCGAGGGCGGCGCCTGCGTCTGGGGCAGGGTGGAAGGCTTCGATGCCGGGGCGGTGCAGGTGCGCGGCCTGCATGTGGCTTTGGCGGGAATCACCGCGCCGGGGCGCAAGGATCTGTGCGGAGCCAAATCTTCCAAGGACGAATTCGACTGCGCCCGCCCGGCCAGGAAGCGCATGGGTGAACTGGTGGCCAAGGGCGTGGCCTGCGAGATTCTCGACGTGGCCTCGGGCCAGGTCTGGGGACGCTGCAAGGTGGCCGACGGCGATCTGGGCCGTCTCATGGTGAGCGCCGGACTAGCCCGCGCCGCCAAGGACGGCCCCTATGCCGAGGCGCAGAAACAGGCCGTCACCGCCAAGCGCGGCCTGTGGGCCGCCGACATGGTGCTGCCCCGCGACTGGGAGAATGCGCGGCGCAAGGCCGAGGACGAGGATTAATTCTTCTTCTTCGGCTTATTTTCGGCGCTGGCCTTTTTGGGCTCGGCGCAGGGGGTAATGTCCAGGGGCTTGCCGATGACCTCACCGGCCAGGGCGACAAGCTGTTGTGAATTGGATGCGATAGCCTTGTCGAACAGCGGCGCATTGATCTCGCAATAACCCTCGGTTTCGTGCACGCGCACGGATTCCTGGTTGGTGAGCACGGTATTGTAGCGGTCGAAGCCCGCCACTCCCTTGCCGGTGCGGGTGAAATAGCCGCGCATGACATTGGCGTTGACGCTCATGGTGCCGCCATGATGGTGGATATAGCTGCTCCACTTGCCCGGCAGCGAAGGGTCGTCGCCCCGGCAATTCAGGGCGGCGACCTGAAGCTGGTAATGGAATTGGCGCAGCTGAGCCGCCTTGACCTCCTCGGGCGTGCCGCAGCTTGACCCCAGGGCGGGCAGGGCGGCGAGAGACAAGCCAATGGCAATGGCGGCGGCGCGGATCGGCAAGGTGTCCATCCCGGTCAGGAAAAGGGGCGCCAGTGTGGTTCCCCTCCTGCCAAAGATCAACCGGCCTGTGCGCGCCGGGTGAACGGCCGCAGATGGCTGAGGAATTCCGCCGTCACACGCGACCATGAAAAGCGCTGGGCGTGGCGGCGGCAATCCGCAGGGGGAATGGTCAGCGCGCGAAGGGCGGCGGCGCGCAGATCCTCGTCCAGCACGCCGACGGGTGCGCCGCCGATCACGTCCAGGGGGCCGGTGACCGGGAAGGCGGCCACCGGCACGCCCGAGGCCAGAGCTTCCAGCATGACCAGGCCGAATGTGTCGGTGCGGCTGGGAAAGACGAAGACATCGGCGGCGCGGAAGGCCCGGCCCAATTCCTCGTCACCATTGACGATGCGGAAATGAGCCTTGGGAAAGCGCTTCATCAGGCCCGCCCGCGCCGGGCCATCGCCCACCACCACCTTGGAGCCAGGCAGATCCAGGCTCAGGAATGCGGGCAGGTTCTTCTCCACGGCCACCCGTCCCACATAGATGAATACGGGGCGCGGCAGATCCAGGAAGTCCTTGGGGCCTGGGCAAAAAACCTGGGTATCCACGCCGTGGGACCACGGAGTGGCGTTGGCGAAACCCTTCTGGCGCAATTCCCGGTGAACCGAGGGCGACGGGCACAGAACCGCCGCCGCCGGACCGTGGAAACGCCGCATCAGGGCATAGGGCCAGGAGACCGGCACGCCGGTGCGGGTGCTGATATATTCGGGGAATTTGGTGTGATAGGCGGTGGTGAAGGGCAGCCGATGCTCCAGGCACCAGGCCCGCGCCGCCCAGCCCAGAGGGCCTTCGGTGGCGATGTGGACGGCCTCGGGCGCGAAATCGTCGAGCATTCGCGCCACCCGGCGCCGCGGCAGCAGGGCCAGGGGAATCTCGGGATAGGATGGGCAGGCGATGGTGGTGAAGGCCGAAGGCTCGATCACCCGCACCACATGCCCCAGATCGCCGAGCGAGCCGACCAGGGTGGCAAGCACCCGGACCACCCCGTTGCGCTGCGGAGTCCAGGCGTCGGTAACCAGCGCGATGCGCATCGTCTTCTCTCCAGGTTATCAGGAGAAGGCCTAGGCCGCGCCGCGCTCGGGCTCAAGTGACAGGATGGTGAAGTTTACAGATCGGCCAGTTCCACCACCGGCGTCGGTCCCAGGGACGGGAACAGCCTTCCCGCCATCCGGGCAAAGCGTTCCGGCGCATCGGTGGAAATCAGCCGCAGGCCGCCGCCATTCCCCCGGGGCGCTTCACGCCCGGCCAGCAGACGGACCAGCATGGCCGAGGTCGCTTCGGCGCAGTCCACCAGGGTCACTCCCGGACCGGCAAGGCGCGCCAAGGCGGGGGCCAGCAGGGGGAAATGGGTGCAGCCCAGCACCAGGCAGTCGCCGCCCTGGCTGCCGTCGAACAGTGAGCCTAGGTAATGACGGGCGACGCTTTCCACGATGGGGCCATCGGTCAGCCCCTCTTCCGCCAGGGCGACGAACAGCGGACAGGGGACGCAACGCACCTGGGCACCGCCGCGGCGCCGGGCAATGGCCCGTTCATAGGCTTCGGACCGGCAGGTCCCTTCCGTGGCCGCCACCACGATGCGTCCCTGGGGCGACGCCCGCGCCGCGCCGTCGGCGCCTGCTTCGACCACGCCCAGGACCGGCAGTCCGGGAAAGCGTTGCTCAATGGCGTCGAGCGCCACCGCCGAGGCGGTATTGCAGGCCACCACCAGCGCCTTGATCCCCTTCTCAACCAGGAATTCAGCGGCCTGGACGGCATATCGCGTCACGGTGCGCGGCGACTTGGTGCCATAGGGCTGGCGGGCCACGTCGCCCAGGTAAAGCAATTGTTCGTCGGGCATGGAGCGCCGAATGGCCGCGGCGACAGTCAGTCCGCCAACCCCAGAGTCGAAGATTCCCACCGGATATGTCGCCGGTATAGCATCGAGTGAGGTAAGCACTGTAGGCTGTGATCTCGAAGTCATTGGAATCTTTTGGTCCGGGAACTACATGATTGAGCGAGGGGCACCGAAACTTCGGCTTTCATGGGAATTTCGGGCTGCGCGCTCTTGGACGGCATCGGTAAATATCCTATAAACGGAACTCGCTTCTAGCTGCTTCGGCGGCGAGGTTCAACCGTCCCCCGTGAGGGAAGGATACGAGTCTTGGAATTGATGGGGCAATCCAGCATAGCGGGGGGTGGGGAGCTTGGCATGGCGCCAGCCCGCCCGGTGCGCTGGTCGCTGGCCCGCAAAGTCTCGCTGGCCCTGGTCTCCATCTTGCTGTTCACCCTGGTGGTAACGGCCTTCTTCGCCTACTACAAGTTTGAAAGCGTTTATTCCACCCAGGTGCAGTCGCGCTATTCCTTCGTCGTCTTCACCATCAAGAAGCGGGTAGAGGACAGTCTCAATCTGGGCTTCGCCCTGCGCCAGCTCCGGCAGGTCCAGGAGATCATCGAGCGCGAGAAGTCCCGCGATTCCCAGATCCTGGCCGTGGAGGTCTATGATTACCGGGGCGAGGTTCTGTTCGATACCGACCGCGGCGCCATCGGCACCAGGGTTTCGGATTCCCTGGCCGAGGCCATCCGCAGCGGCATGCCGCAATCCTTCGGCGTGGTGGACGAGGACAACCTGATCGTCGGACTGCCCCTGGTCAACAATCTGGGCAAGGTGGAAGGCGGCGTGGTCCTGCGCTATCCCACCGCCTATGTGGAGAAGGGCGTTTCCGGTCTGCTGACCCAGTTGCTGAAAAGCATCGCCATCGCCCTGGTGGCGGCCTCGGTGGTGGCGGTGGCCGGGCTTTACATCCTGTTCGGAAGCGTGGGGCGCAAGCTGGACAGCATGGAGCGGACCATGGGCGAAGTACTCTCCGTGGGAGGGCATGCCATCCCCGAAGGCGGCGGCGATTCCTTCGAGGAGCGTTTCGCCGAATTCGTGGTCAAGACCCGCGAGACCATCGACCATGTCAAGGACGCCACCGACGAAGTCGGCCGTCTCGACCGATTGATGTGAGGGGGTGGCCGTGATTCTCGACCGCACCCGCCCGCTGTTTCTCCGCCTGCTGATGCTGGTCATTCTGGTTCTGGTTCCGCCGGTGGCCTGGATCTCCAACCAGGCCATGGGCGAATTCACCCGCGGACTGACGCCCGAGATGGACAAGAAGGCCGAAGCCATCGGCCGCGACCTGGAGGCGTCGGTGGAGCGGGCGGTGGGCTACGGTATCCCGCTCGACAGGCTGCAGGGGGTGGACCAGTTCTTCGCCCCCGTCCTGGCGGCCAATCCCGAGCTTCGCTATCTGGCCATCACCGATCGTCTGGGCAAGGTTCTGTTCGCGGAAGGCGCCGATCACACCGTCCTGGCTTCCGTCTATGACGGCCAGGACTTCGAAACGGACCTGGATCATCCGCGCAAATTCATCCTGGGCGGCTTCGTCGATCTGGCCCAGCCGCTCAGCGCCAAGGGCAGCCGCATCGGACATGTCCATGTGGGCATGGATCAGGATTACGTGCGCGGCCGGGTGGAGGAGATTCTCATCGATCTGGGCGTGGTCACCCTGGTGGCGCTGCTGGTGGCGGTGGAGATCCTGCTGTTCGTGGTGACCTTCAACATCACCGGCCCCATGCGGGTGGTGGGGATCGTCATGGACCGGGTCAGGCGCGGCGATTTCAGCGCCATGGCCGGTGTGACCTCCGATGACGAGGTCGGACGCTTCGTCCATGGATTCAACGCCGCCATCCGGCTGGCGGACCAACTGTTCCGGCGGCTTGAGGCCTATATCGACGAGGTCAAGGCCGCCCATTTCGATCAAGGCGTGGTCGAGAAGGTGAGGGATATCGAATCGCGCGTACGGTTCCTGTTCCGCTTCTCCCGCAACGGCCAGTCCGAGGTGGTCAACGAGCATCAGGCCACCGATATCCGCCTGCCCCTGTTCCTGTTCGTGTTCGCCGAAGAGATCTCGCGGTCCTTCATGCCGCTCTATATCCGCGACCTCTACGCCCCCATATCCGGCCTTACGCCGGAACTGGTGATCGGCCTGCCTATCGCGTTGTTCATGCTGGTGATCGCCCTGGCCTCGCCTTCCGCCTCGCTGCTGGCCAACCGGCTGGGGGCGCGCCGGGTATTCCTGATCGGACTGGTGCCCGCCACCATCGGCTTCGTCATGTCCGGCTTGGCCTTTTCCGTCTACGACCTGATCTTGTGGCGTATGGCGACGGCCTTGGGCTATGCCTTCATCACCATGGCCTGCCAGGGCTATATCGCCCAGGTGTCGCGGCAACAGACCCGCGCGCAAGGGTTGGGCGTCTATGTGGGAGCCGTGTTGACCGCCAGCGTCTGCGGCACGGGCATTGGCGGCGTGCTGGCCGAGCGGGTGGGGTATCGCATCACCTTCATCGTGGCGGCCGTCCTGACCGTGATCACCGCCATTTTGATCTGGCGTCTGCTGGACAGCGCCCAGCCGGGGGGCGAGGTGACCAGCCCGCGCAAGCGCGAATTCCTGCGTCTGCTGCGCAACTGGCGTTTTTCGGCCCTGGTGGTCTTCGCCGCCATTCCGGCCAAGCTGGCGCTGACCGGTTTCATGTTCTTCCTGGTGCCGCTGACCTTGTCCCAGAATCCATCCATCGATCTCGGCGACATGGCGCGCATGATGATGGTTTATCCCGTGTCGGTGGTGCTGCTGTCGCCCCTGGCGGCGCGGTTCGCCGACCGGGTGGGCTGGCGGGCCGGGCTGGTGGCGCTGGGAGGGGTGATCGGCGGAGCCGGGCTGGTCCTGCCCGCTTACTGGAGCGATCCGGTCGCCGCGGTCCAGGTGGCCATTCTTATGCTGGGCATCTCGCACGGTCTGTCGGCCTCGCCCCAGTTGGCCATGATTCCCGATCTGTGCTGGACGGAATGCCGGGCCATCGGCCAGACCAATGTTTTGGCCTTCCTGCGCCTGGCCGAGCGTATCGGCAGCTTTGTGGGCCCCCTTCTGGCGGCGGTTCTGATTCCCGTTTATGGCTATCAGGGAGCGATCATCGCGTTGGGCTGGGTGGTTCTTTCCATGGCTGCCGTTTTCGCCGTGCTGTCCTTCGCCTACCATGCGGGGCCCCATATCGAGGCGGAGTGGGACGAATGAGGCGCTTGGCGACCCTGTGCCTGATCCTCTGCGCCCTGGTCTGGCCGGGCGGCGCCTTCGCGGCCGAGACGGCCAAGCCGTTCCGCATCTACATGGCGTTGTGGCGCGGCTGGGAGGATGCGGCCCAGGGCTTCAAGGATTACTTCGCCAATCAAGGCATCCCGGTGGAGATGATCATCCGCGATGCCGGTCAGGATAAGGCCAAGCTGAAGGAATTCGTCGCCGAGGCCAAGGCGCTGAAGGTGGATCTGGTCTTCACCTGGGGCACCACGGTCAGCGAGGAGATGCTGGGCCGTTCCGACAATGTGGACCCGGCGAATCACATCACCGATATCCCTGCGGTCTTCGCAGTGGTGTCGCAGCCGGTGGGCGGCGTGGTGTCGAGTCTGGCCTCGTCGGAGCGCAACATCACCGGCACGCTTTATCTGGTTCCCATGGAGACCCAGGTCAATCTGATCCAGTCCTATCGCCCGCTGAAGCGGCTGGGAATGATCTTCAATCCGCTGGAGCGCAATTCCCAGGTGGCGGCCGAGCAGTTGGAAGGCATCGGCAAGGCATCGGGTTTCGAGGTGGTGGCTTTGCCGCTGGAGGTCGAGGGCGGCAAGCCAAGTGTCGCCAGCATTGCCGCCAAGGTGGCGGAGATCAAGGCGGCGCGGGTGGATTTCCTTTATATTCCGCCCGATACCTTCCTCAACATCAACCGCGATATCCTGACCCAGGCGGCGCTGGATCACGCCATCCCAACCTTCGCCGCCGCGGAAAATCCGGTGGTGACCTCCAAGGCCATGTTCGGCGGAGTCTATCGCTATTACACGGTCGGCCAACTGACCGCCTATAAGGCCGAACAGATCCTGGTCCGCAAGATCGCGCCCAAGGACATTCCCATCGACGCGCCCAAGAGATTGTCGGTGCTGATCAACATGCCTGTGGTGCGGCAGATCGGTCTCTATCCCCCCATGAAGCTGATGGGGCTGGCCGAGATCATCGAACGCACCGAGGCCAAGGAGAACAAGCCTTGATCACCGCTCAATCGCCTTTGCGCATCCTTGTCTGCACCAAGATGGATCTGGCGGGGGCCTTGATTCTCAACACGCTGCTGCCGCGCCTGGCCGACTGCAAGGTCATGGTGCTGATGAGCGAGAAGACGCGGCCCGTGGAAAACACCGTCCCCGAACTGGCCGAGATCAAGTTTTTCGAACGCGATCTGCCCATGGACATTTTGTTTCCGCTGCTGGACCGCGCCGATGCGTCGAAGGCGCGCCTTCAGACCTTTGCCGCCCTGTCGGCCCGCTATGGCATTACCATCGAGAGCATCACCGATCTCAACGGGCCCGACGGCGAGGCCCGCATCCGCGCCTTTGCCCCCGACCTGACCATATCGGCGCGCTTTTCGCTGATCTTCAAGCCCAACACCTATGATATTCCCCGGTGGGGCACCTATAACGTCCATCCCGGCGCTTTGCCCCGCTATGCCGGTCTCTTCGCGCCGTTCCGTTGCATGCTGGATGGTTCGGAGTCCATCGGCTGCACCCTGCATCGGGTGGACAAGGGCATCGATACCGGCCCCATCGTGGGGATCGGTCATCTTCCCATCGACCGCCGCCGCTCTTTGCTTTGGCATGTGGTCAACACCTACCGTCCGGGGCTGGACCTGTTCCTCGATATGCTGGACGGGTTGCGCCGGGGCCAAGAGCCCCACTACCAGGCGCAGGACTTCAGTCAGCGTCAGTATGTTTCCCTGCCCGGCGCCGAGCCCTTTGCCCAGTTCAAGGCCAAGGGGCTGAAGCTGCTCGAGGCGGCGGAATATCTTGAAATCCTGTCGGGCTTCCTGCCGCCGGACATGGCCATGCCCGGCGCGGTGGCCAATGCGGTGGCCAACGGGCGGGGGGATGCATGCTGCTCCGTACCCGCGTAACCCTCATCGTCACCTTCACCTATTCCCTGCTGGTGGCGGGGCTGTTCTTTGCCGGGGTGAAGAACGAGGATCTGGCCGACGAGCGCTATGTCCAGGCCACCTTGAACGGTCAGCAGATCTTCTGGGACAAGCTGGTGGAAAACACCGTTCAGCGCTTGGAGGCCGTCGCCCCCCTGCTGGCCGCCAACCAGGAGATGATCTCCGCCATCGCCCGCAAGAGCCCGAGCGAGGCGCGCGAGGCCATGGCCCCCACCATCGCGGGCCTGAGCCGGAGAGGCGTGGCGCGGGTGGAGATCGTGGGTCTCGACGGGGATCTGCTTTATTCCTCGCAAGGCTCTTTGCTGGAGACCCCGCTGGTCGATGCCGGAACCGTGCGGCTGATCGCTGAAACCGGCAAGGCGCGCACCGGCGTCACCCAAAACAGTGACAAGCAGTTCATCGCAGCCATCACCGTGCCCCTGGTGTCGCTGGACAAGATGGTGACCGGCGTCGCCACCATGGTCTCCGATCTGCGTCCGCCGCTGGAGGAGTTCAAGGCATCCACGGGTTCCGATGTCTTTTTGGTGGATCGGGCCGGTCACATGACCGACGGCACCAACGACCTGTTGTGGCGGGTGTTCGAGTCCAAGATTTCGGTGCGTAAAAGCCGCCTGGAAACCTGGCGTGACGGCTCGCGCTTTTATTCCGTGGTGGTGTTCCCGCTGTCGGACGGGGAAAGCCGGGTGATCGGAGCCCTGGTCAGCGTGCGCGATTCCACCGATACCCAGGCGCGCCAGCACGAGGTCCGCGTCATCGCCATCGGGGCGGTGGGGCTGTTTCTGGTGCTGGTGCTGGTGGTGTTCTCGGTCTATCTGCGCCGCTCGTTCGATCCGCTGGATCAAGCCATCGCCGTGCTGAACGCCCTGTCGCGGGGCGACACCTCGGTGATGCTCGATGTCCGCCACGACAATGACGAGATCGGCCGCATCGCCAGCACGGTGGGCGTGTTCCGCGAGAACGCCATCAAGATCGACATGCTGGAGGAACGGCGCGAACGCCAGCGCCGCCGCCAGGAATTGTTCATCCGCCTGCAGATGCTGCGCCTGTCCGAAATGCTGGAGCAGGACGCGCGCGAGGCGGTTCTGGACGATCTCAGGCAGATCGAGGAACTATCCAGCCGCTCGACGGCGGGAGACGAGGGTAGCGATGGCGCCAAGGGTGAACTGGACGTCCTGGCGGTGGCCTTCCAGACCATGTCGTCGCGCATCCGCGAACAGCACGAACGCCTGGAATCGCTGATCACCGAGCGCACCCGCGACGTGGAAATCCTGCGCGAGGCCTTGCGCACCCGCGACCAATTGGCGGCGCTGCGCCAGGAACTGGACTTCGCCCGCGAGCTTCAGTTGTCGTCTCTGCCCCAGGTCTTTCCGCCCTTCCCCGACAGAGGAGAGTTCCAGATCCACGCCTCCATGGTTCCCGCCAAGGAGGTGGGGGGCGATTTCTACGACTTCTTCTTCATCGACCATCACAATCTCGGCTTCGTCATCGGCGACGCCTCGGGCAAGGGCGTGCCCGCGGCCATGTTCATCGCCATCACGCGGTCCCTGGTCAAGGCGGTGGCGCCGCTTTCCAGCAGCCCCGGTGAATGCCTGGCCTTCGTCAACACCATGCTGGCCCGCGACAATCCCCAGACCCTGTTCGCCACCTGCTTCTACGGCGTGCTCGACACCCGCTCCGGCGAGGTGAGCTTTTGCAATGCTGGCCATCCGCCGCCCATGATTCTGCGCAGCGATGGCCGGGTCGAAGCCATCCGCGACGTTTCCGGGGTGGCGCTGGGCGTCATGGAGGATCTGGAATACGAGACGGGATGCTTCGTGCTGGAGCCCGGTGAGGTGGTTCACCTCTATACCGACGGCGTGACCGAGGCCCAGGATTCCGTGGATGCGCTGTATGACGAGCCCCGTCTGATCGCTGAACTGGGCCGCACCGAGGATCGGGCGCCCGAGGCGGTGATCGCGAGCGTCTTGCGCTCGGTGGAGGCATTCGTCGGCAATGCGCCACAATTCGACGACATCACCATGTTGACCTTACGGTTCGATCAGGCTTCCATAGTGTCCGATGCGCCCTTGGAGGACCGGCCGCGGCTGATGCTGACCGGTTTCCCGGCGACGGGAGGCAATGACATGGACGGCAAGGCGTCAGCCGAACCAGTGCAGGACGCGGTGCCTACGCCCGCGCCCCATGTCGTTCAGCCTGTCCTCATGGAGCCCGACCGGGTGGGCATGGTCATCGGTAATGACGTGGGAGAACTGGAACGGCTTGCCGAACTGGTGGACAGCTTCATCGAGAAGCACCGCCTGCCGGAGAAGCTGGCCTTCAATCTGAACGTCTGTCTGGATGAATTGATCACCAATATTATCTCGTATGGATATGATGACGAGGATCATCATGAAATTCTGGTGGAGTTCGTCTACGATGGCCGCGAATTTGTGACCTCCATCATTGACGACGCCAAGGAGTACAATCCCTTCATCGAAGCCCCCATTCCCGATCTCGACCTTGATGTGGACGACCGCCCCATCGGCGGGTTGGGGGTGTTCCTGGTGAAGGAGTTCATGGATGGAACCGAGTATGTGCACGAGGCTGGGCGTAACACCACCACCCTGCGCAAGACGATTTCGGCATAGGAGAGTTTTGGGTTATGGAAATCCGTGAAGAGCAGGCTGGCGACGCCACCGTTCTGGTCCCCCTAGCCCGGGTGGACAGTTCGACGGCCAAGGCCTTCGAGGCCCGGGTCCTCGCCGTGGTCAACGCAGGCGCGCCGAAGATTCTGATCGATTTCGGGGAACTGGACTATATTTCGAGCGCCGGTCTGCGCGTGGTCCTGGTGGGGGCCAAGATGACGCGCGGCGCGCGCAAATTCGCGCTGTGTTCCATGAAGCCCCACATCCGTGAAGTCTTCGACGTTTCGGGCTTCGCCAAGATCCTGGCCATCTACACCGACCGCGCCGCTGCTCTTGCCGCTCTGTGAGTCGGCCATAACGGATCTGCGTCCGGGTCGCTGGAATGTGTTCCTCGTCTGCGCTACCATGAATTCCGCGTCCCTAATCGGTTCGTCATAGATCGATCCGGTTGGGAATGGCTCCGTGGGGAATGTCCGAGGAATGACGATGGGTCATTCTTGGGATATTCCCCGCGCATCAATAAGTTGGTGGACCGTGTCGGCTTTGCGCGTCCTGCGGGGATGCCCGGCATGGACCATCTGGAGGGAACATTCAATGACCGATCCCTACAAGAATATCATCGAGATGCAGCAGGCCATGCTGGAGGGCTGGATGAACTCCGCCAATCAGATGATGCAATACTGGAAGCATCTGATGGAGTTGCAACAGCGCCTGGTGAACCACGCCACATACCGCGATCACGTGGAAATCGATGACGGACCGTCCTTCACCGGCAAATACGGCAAACGCCGTTTCGACATCGACCCGGAAAAGGATGTCTGATCCGGTCAGCAAAACGCCCTGAGGCGCATGCCTTGGGGCGCTTCCGTTTCATGGGGTGCGGATCATGACGATCCCAGGCCCCTCCGCGCTACTATTCCGTACATCTTCAGTCTCGCGCCCCTCATCCGTTTGGCATAAGCTGCCAGAGGTGGGTGCGGGGTCCTGCCCGCATCAGGGGGAGACGCGATGGGTTGGATTGTACGGTTCATTGCGGGCAAACCGCGCGCAATAATCTTCGTCTCCGCTATTTCCATGGCCGTTGTTGCCGTTGCTGCTGCCTATGTCTGGCGGGAAATCAAGGAAGGCGACCGTCACTCCCTGTTGCAGTCGGAGGCCCATCGTCACGGCATCGGGATCATGTCCCAGACGCTCAATGGCAATCTCATGGGGTCCGTTGCGGTTACCGGGCTTCTCGACGAGGAGGTCAAGCAGGAGGCCCTTGGACGGGGAACGCCCAACGGTCCCAGGTTGCAGGGGATGCTGGAGGGGATCGCCAAGGCCTATGACGCGCACGGCGCCTTTGTGGTCGGCCGTGACGGTGTCGTCCGCTCGTCCTGGGACAGTAGCGGCAAACCCTCCACCGGTCTGGACGTCACCTTCCGCCCCTATTACCGCATGGCCATGCAGCGAAAGGAAAATGTCTACGCCGCCGTCAGCCTGGCGCGGGGGGACCGGTCCCTTTACTTCACCGCTCCCATTCTGTCCGACAAGACCCGAGGCGGAACGGCCATCGGCGGCGTCGTGGCGCGGACCGACCTGTCGAAGATCGATGCCTTGCTGCGTGACAAGTCCGATATCAGCCTGTTGCTGTCGCCCCAGGGCGTGGTCTTTGCCGCCAGCCGCAGCGATTGGATCGGATACCTGTCCGAAACGCCGTCGCCGCAGCAACTGGCCTCCATCCGCGAACTCAAGCAATTCGGCAATATGTTCGAAAACAAGGAGCCTTCGGTTCTGCCCTTTTCCGTCCGCGAGGACCGGGTCTTGCAGGATGGGTGGCGCTATGCGGTGGCCAGCGCCCAGGTCCAGTGGAACGACCCTTTCGGCGATTGGACGCTGGTGCTGATGGAGGATCTCTCCCGGACGGTGCCCCGCGGCGATATTGCCGCAAGAGGCGGTGCCGCGGGCCTGATCGTGGGCGTTTTGATTCTGGCCTTGCTGAACATGCTGCGCAGCCGTCACGAGCAGGAGATCTCCGCCCGGCAGGTCGCCGCCTTCGCGGCAGCGCAGCAGGTAACCGCCGAGCGCAAAGCCCAACTGGCTGCGACGGCGCTGCGTTTTCAGCAAGCCAAGACCGTGTCCGAACTGGCCGATGCTTTTTTGCGCGAGGCCCATCGGCTGATCGGGGTCCTCCAGGGCGTGGTTTACATCAAGGCCGATGGCGGCGAGGAAATATTCCGCCTGGTGGCGCGCTATGCCGCCAGCGACGCCGTCAGGTCAGAGATCGCGCTGGGCGAGGGACTGCTGGGCCAATGCGCCGAGGAGCGCCGCACGCGGCTCATCTCAACGCCGTCCGATGGAATCTGGTCCATCGAATCGGGGCTGGGCAATGCCCATCCTTCCGCCGTGGTCATGGTCCCGGCCATGCTCAACGACGTCCTGCATGGCGTGGTCGAGGTGGCCCTGCTCCATCATCCCGACGAGGCCACGATCCGGCAATTGGAGGAGATGGTCAACATCCTGGCCCTCAATCTGGAACTGGTGCGCAGGCACGAAAGCACCGAGGCACAACTGGAGGCGGCCTCCCTGGCCGAACGGGTCAAGGACGAGCAACTGGCCTTCCAGCAGGTGCTGGTCGACGCCATTCCCTATCCGGTGTTCTACCTGGATGCCGAGACCCGCTTTCTGGGAGCGAACCGGGCCTATGAGGAGGCTTTCGGAGTCCGCAAGCCGCAACTGATCGGCCACAGGATGATC
This sequence comes from Paramagnetospirillum magnetotacticum MS-1, assembly GCF_000829825.1. Lineage (NCBI taxonomy): Bacteria > Pseudomonadati > Pseudomonadota > Alphaproteobacteria > Rhodospirillales > Magnetospirillaceae > Paramagnetospirillum > Paramagnetospirillum magnetotacticum. Next base: position 249,131 of record NZ_JXSL01000025.1, read on the forward strand.
GAGCTGGATATCTGGCCCGAAGCCGACCGGGCCGCCTTCCAGTCGGAGAACGAGGCCGTCATCGCCGCCATGGGCCGCAGCCAGAGGGAGGTGCGCATTCCTCATTCCGATGGCACGACCCGTGACGCCTTGTATTTCCTGTCTGGCTTTTGCGATGCCGGTGAGGCGCCGGGGGGGCTGGTGGGAGCCTTCATCGATATCAGCGCCATGAAGAATGCAGAGAGGGAATTGGCCCGGCTCGCCGATGCCGACCGGTTCGCGCATCTGGCCAGGGGGCGCGAGAACCGCATTCTCGAACTGAAGCGCGAGGTCAACGCCCTGGCCAAGGATGCCGGACGGCCCGAACCCTACGGGACGGAAATGGTCGAGCCGGTGGGTGATCATGAATGGGCGCCGCACCCCGATTACGAGGGAGGAAACGGCGCCGCCGCCCGGCCCTTGAAACTGGACGAGATGATCGATCTGGGCGAATTCCAGTCTCTGTTTTCCAGTTTCTGCGAGGTGGCCGGGGTTCCGGCGGCGATTATCGATCTGCAGGGCAATGTGCTGTCGGCATCGCGCTGGCAGCCGGCATGTACCGATTTCCACCGGGTCAATTCCGACTCATGCGCCCGCTGTATCGAAAGCGACACCGAACTGGCTCTCAAGCTGCAAGATGGTGAGGACTTCACCATGTACCGGTGCAAGAACGGCATGACCGATTGCGCCTCGCCCATCATTGTCGAAGGGCGGCATTTGGCCAATGTCTTCATCGGACAATTCCATGTTGGCGCTCCCGACCAGGCCTTCTTCCGCAACCAGGCCAGGCAGTTTGGATACGACGAGGCCGAATATATGAAGGCGGTGCTGTCGGCCCCGGTCATGGACGAAGCGCGGCTGCCCGTCATTCTGGGCTTCCTGTCGGGCTTCGCGCGTATGATCTCGACCATGTCGCTGGCCCGCCTGCGGGCCGATGCCGCGCAAGAGGCTGTGTCGCGTCAGGCGGCCTTGCTGCGCCAGGAACGCCTGGCCGCTATGAGCCTGGCCGAGGACGCGGCGCGGCGCCAGGGGGGCGATGGCGATTCGTCCGGGGAGGCGCCGCGATGAGGTCCATCATCACCGCCGTCCAGAAATGGCCTTTGCTGCAAAAGATACTGCTTGGCCTGTCTTGCATTATCCTGGTGGCCTTAAGCATCAATCTGTACTCGATTTACAGCATGGATGTGATGAGTCGCGGCTTTGACCGGCTTTACGAGAATGAACTCAAAAGCGTCTCCCATCTGAAGGAGGCCCGAGTTCAGTTCGCAGTCATGGGCCGGGCCTTGCGCCAGGGTTTGCTGGCCCAGGTCGCGGACGGGCAACGTGACGCCAATCGGCAGCTTGCCGAGGCGGAAACCAGTCTGCGACGCGAAATGGACGAGGCCCGAAAACTCATCGTGATCGAGGTCAACAAGGCCGCCCTGATGCGTTTCGACAAGGCCTTCGCCCAGTACCGGGATAATATCGAACGGATCTTGACGGCGCAAAAGAGCGGTCAGTCTGCCGATGCCCTGGCATTTCTGTCATCGGCGGAGTTCCAGAAGGTCGGGCGCGAAGCCAACGAAGCCCTGGCGCAGATCGTCGTCGCCAAGGAAAAGAGCGCCGAACAGTTGGCCGTCGCCTCCAAACAGCAGGCCCGGCAGGCGGTGACGTTCTCGCTGATCGTCCTGGGCTGTGGCCTCGCCCTGGCTTTGGCGCTGGGCGGCGCCATCGCCTTGTCCATCCGCGCGCCATCGGAACATCTGCGCATGGCGGTCGATCAACTGGCCTCGGGCAGTCTGGAGGTGGTCGTTCCCCATACCGACTATCCCAATGAGATCGGCGGTCTGGCCCGCTCCATCGAGGTCTTGCAGGCGCAATCGCGCCAACTGGCCGCCCAGCGCTGGATCAAGAGCAATCAGGCGGCCATCCAGTCCGAATTGCAGGCGGCCACCTCCCTTGCCGGACTGGCGCGGGGCTTTTTGTCCAGTCTGGCACCCCTGCTCAATGTGGGGCATGGAGTGTTCTACCTCTATGTGGAGGAGGAAAAGCATCTGCGGATGCTGGGCAGTTACGCCTATCTGGAGCGCAAGCGCTTCAATCAGATTTTCGCCCTGGGCCAGGGGTTGGTGGGGCAATGCGCCATCGAGCGCACGCCCATCATCATCACCGATCCGCCTGCGGACTATGTCCGCGTCGGTTCCGCCCTGGGCGATGCCCTGCCTCGCTCCATCGTCGTCCTGCCCGTCTTGCACAATGACCGGCTGATGGCCGTGGTCGAACTGGCCACGCTGGAACGCTTCGGTCCCGATCAGGAGGCCCTGCTGGAGGGGGTCATGCCGATCCTGGCCATGACCCAGGAAATCCTCGAACGCAACGTCAAGACCCAGGACCTGCTGGAAGAGACCCGGCGCCAGGCCGAGAACATGGAGAAGCAGGCCGCCCGCCTGGAAGAACAATCCGTCGAACTGGAGGCCCAGCAGACCGAGATCAAGGCCACCGAAGCCTGGTATCGCGGCATCATCGAGTCCGCTCCCGACGGCATGCTGGTCACCGACAGCCGTGGAACCATCACGCTGGTCAATCCCCAGGTCGAGGCCATGTTCGGCTATGACGGCGGGGAGCTGACGGGCAAGCCCATCGAGATCCTGGTTCCAATGGGCGTGCGGGCGGGACACACGGCTCAGCGGGACGGCTATATCCAGAATATCGACGGACGGCGGGTTGCCATGCAGGGCCGCGCCCTGAGAGGGGTGCGCAAGGACGGATCGGAATTTCCGGTGGAAGTGGGCCTGTCGCGTCTGCCTGCCATCGGCGGGCGAGGCCTGTGCATCTGCGCCTCGATCCGCGACGTCACCGACCGCAAGGCGGCGGAGGACCGCATGGCGGCGCTTGAAGAGCGCAGCCGCCTCATCCTGGGCGCGGTGCAGGACGGTATCGTCGGCATGAACACCGACGGAGTGATCGATTTCGCCAATCCGGCGGCTCCCGCCATTCTCGGCTTCGCGCCCGAGGAGTTCGTCGGGCAGCGGATGCATGGTCTGGTCCACCACCATTATCCCGATGGCCGCGACTTCCCGCGCGAGGAATGCCCCATGTACCGCACCTCCGTCGATGGCGAGGCGCGCACCATCGATACCGAGGTGCTGTGGCGCAAGGATGGAACGGCCGTTCCCGTGGAATATTCCACCACGCCGGTCTTCAAGAACGGCGAACTGGTGGGCAGTGTGGTGGTCTATCGTGACATCACCCAGCGCCGCCGTCTGCAAGAGGACATGAAGCGCGCCAATTTCCTGTCGGATATCGCCCTGGAACTGACGGAAAGCGGATATTGGTACGTGGATTACAGCGATCCCGACTATTACTACCAGTCGGAGCGCGCCGCGGCGATTCTGGGCGAACCGGCAAAGCCCGATGGGCGTTACCACCTCAACGACGAATGGTTCGCCCGCCTTTTGGAAGCCGATGAGCAGGCCGCGCAGCGGACGGCGGAGCGCTATCAGGGCGCCATCGACGGCACCTACGACCACTATGATTCCATCTATGCCTATAAGCGCCCCGTGGACGGCAAGATCGTCTGGGTGCATGCCGCGGGCAAGCTGGTGAGGGACGAGGCCAACGGCGCCATCCGCTTTATGTACGGCGCCTACCAGGACATCACGGCGGTCAAGGCGGCGGAAGACGCCATCCGGGCCGCCAAGGAAATCGCCGAGGAAGCCACCAAGGCCAAGAGCGACTTCCTGGCCAATATGAGCCACGAAATCCGCACGCCCATGAACGCCATCATCGGCATGAGCCATCTGGCGCTTCAGACCAAGCTGGACAAGAAGCAGCGCAATTACATCGAGAAGGTGCACCGCTCGGGCGAGAACCTGCTGGGCATCATCAACGACATCCTCGACTTCTCCAAGATCGAGGCCGGCAAGATGACCATGGAATCCATCGACTTCCGTCTCGAGGACGTGATGGACAATCTGGCCAATCTGGTGGGATTGAAGGCCGAGGACCGGGGGTTGGAACTGCTGTTCAACGTGGCCCCCGATATCCCTTCCGCGCTGATCGGCGATCCGCTGCGCCTGGGGCAGATCCTGATCAATCTCGGCAACAATGCGGTCAAGTTCACCGAGAAGGGCGAGATCATCGTCGGAGCCGAACTGGTCGAACGATCAGAGGATCAGGCCGAGCTTCACTTCTGGGTGCGCGATTCCGGCATCGGCATGACGCCCGAGCAATGCGGCAAGATGTTCAAAAGCTTCAGTCAGGCCGACACCTCCACCACCCGCAAATATGGCGGGACGGGATTGGGGCTGGCCATCTCCAAGACGCTGGTCGAACTGATGGACGGGCGCATCTGGGTCGAGAGCGAAGCGGGCAAGGGTTCCACCTTTCACTTCCATGTGCGGGTCGGTGTCCAAAGCCATCCTCCGCTCCGGCGCGTCTTCAGCCCCGATGAGTTGCTGGGGCTGCGGGTTCTGGTGGTCGATGACAATGCGGCGGCGCGCGAGATTCTTTCGGCCATGGCCAAGGGCTTCGGCCTGGAAGTGGATTCCGCCTGGGACGGAACCCAGGCGCTGGAGATGGTCGCCGCCGCCGAGCGCAAGGACCTGCCCTATGACCTGATCCTGATGGATTGGAAGATGCCCATCATGGACGGGGTGGAAACCGTCCAGAAACTCCAACACGGCGATCACGCCAGGATTCCGGCTGTCATCATGGTGACGGCCTATGGCCGCGAAGAGGCCGCGACCAATGCCGAGGAACGCGGCGTGGTCATGAAGACGGTCCTGACCAAGCCGGTCACCGCGGCCAGTCTGCTCGAAGCCATCGGCGAGACACTGGGCAAGGGCGTGGTCGCCGAGCACCAGGGGCAGGACAAGGCGGAAAGCTATAAGGAGACCATGAAGGCCCTGGAAGGGTGCCGCGTCCTTCTGGTGGAAGACAACGAGATGAACCAGGAACTGGCCACCGAACTGCTGTCCCAGGCCGGGATGGAGGTGGTTGTCGCCGTGCATGGCCAGGATGCCCTGGACATCCTGGCCCGCGATAACCGGTTCGACGGCATCTTGATGGATTGCCAGATGCCGGTGATGGACGGCTATACCGCCACCCGCGCCATCCGCGCCAATCCGGCCCTGTCCGCCATTCCCGTCATCGCCATGACGGCCAACGCCATGGCGGGAGACCGCGAGAAGGTGATGGAGGCGGGCATGCTCGACCACATCGCCAAGCCGCTCAACCTGGAGACCATGTTCTCCACCATGGCCAAATGGATCAAAGTGGCCAAGGCGCCAGCCAAGACTGCTCCCGCGCCTCGGGAAAAGCCCAAGACCGCCGAGGTTTCAGGGGGCTTGCCCGACCTTCCCGGCATCGACATCAAGGCGGGCATGGCGACCATGGCCAACAAGGAGTCGCTCTATCTCCGCATGTTGGCCAAGTTCAGGGACAGCCAGGGGCACTTTGCCGATCTCTTTGCCGCCGCCAGGCAAGATCCCGATCCGCAAGCCGCCACCCGCGCCGCCCATACGCTGAAGGGCACCGCCGGGAATATCGGCGCCAAGGGCGTGCAGAGCGCGGCTGCGGCCCTGGAACAGGCCTGCAAGGAGGGGCGGCCCGAAGGCGAGATCAGGCAGGCCTTGGTTTCGGCTCTGGCCGAACTCGATCCCGTCATCGCGGCACTCGGCCGAATGGACGCCCCCGAGACGACAAAGGCCCCGGCCATTCCCGAGGCCGAGGTGACGGCGGCGCTGGCCCGCCTTGCGGCCTTGCTGGAAGACAGCGATGCCGAGGCTGGCGATCTGCTCGACGAATTGCTGCCCAAACTGGAGGGAACGGCCCTGGCCGGGGCGCTCAAACCCGTCGCCGACGCCATCGAGGATTGCGATCTGGATCTGGCCCTGGCCAAGCTTCGCGGGTTGGACGTCAAATGACCCTGGCGCGGCCATCACTCTTACCGGTGAACGAGCCCCTGCATGTGGCGGGAATCGGCGCTTCGGCCGGTGGGCTGGAAGCCATGCTGCAAATGTTCGCGCGTCTGCGCCCCACCGGGCGCATCGCCTATGTTGTCGCCCAGCATATGGCCGATAACGGGCATACGGAGCTGGTGGTCCGGCTGATTCAACGGGAATCGGCTTTGCCGGTAGAGCTTGGCGTCTCCGGGGCGCGTCTCAAGCCCGATACGGTCCTGGTCATTCCCGCAGGCAAAGATGGCCGGGTTTTCGGCGAAACGCTGAGACTGTCCGAACCAGCCCCGGAACATCTGTCCACCCCCTCGGTGAACGCCCTGTTCGCCTCCATCGCCGAGACCTGCCGGTCCTTTGGTCTGGGCATTATTCTGTCCGGGGCGGGGTCGGACGGCGCTGCCGGATGCCGGATGATTCGGGAGGCGGGGGGACTGACCTTGGCCCAGGACCCGGCCGAGGCCAAGTTCGACGGCATGCCTGACGCGGCCATCCGCGCCAGGCAGATCGACGAGATCATGCCGGTGGCGATGATGGGGCCGTCCCTGGCCGCGAGGTTCCCGGCGATCGCGGCTTCCGTCACGCCCGCCGTCGCGCCCCCCGCGGCCCCGCTTCCGTCCCCGGCTGACCCCGGCCCCGTGGATGAGGAGCTTCGCGATCTTCAGACGCTGGTCCGCAAGGTGTTTGAGGCCACCGGGATCGATTTCTCCTGCTACAAGGAGGAAACCCTTTTGCGCCGCCTGGAAAAGCGCAGGTCGGTCCTGGGCATCGGGACGATGGAGGCCTATCGGGCGCTGGTCCAGCGTGATCCCGGCGAGTTGCAGGTGTTGCAACATCTGTTTCTGGTCTCGGTCTCGTCCTTCTTCCGTGACCGCGAGTCGTTTCGCGTGCTGGAACGCGCCCTGGCCGCCGCCATTGCCGAAAAGCCAGAGGGCGAACCCATCCGGGTCTGGGTGCCGGGCTGCGCCTCGGGCGAGGAGCCCTATAGTCTGGCCATCATCTTGAACCGGCTGATTGAGGAGCGCGGGGGCAAGCATCCCATAGCCATCACCGCCACCGATCTCAATCCCGACGCATTGGCCATGGCCCGCGAGGGTCTCTACCGCAAGACGGCGTTCAAGGAGGCCGAGGATGGCCTGCGGGAGCGCTATTTCCTGCAAAGAGGACAGCATTACGAGATCCGGCCGGAGATCAAATCCTGCGTGACTTTCGAACGGCGCGACGTCCTGTCCGGGGCTCCGCCCGCCGACCTGGATCTGGTGAGTTGCCGCAACCTCTTGATCTATATGAAAAGCCAGTTGCAGGACGATCTGATCAAGGTCTTTCACCAATCCTTGCGTCCCCACGGGCTCTTGTTCATCGGCCAGTCGGAATCTCTGGGGCTGGCCGGAAACGCCCTGTTCGCCCCCATCGACCATTATCACCGGCTGTTCCGCAGGCGGTGTTCGGGGGCGGGGAGATAACGTATTGTCGAGAAAGCTAAAGGCATAAGCGAATGCGTGTATCGACGGTCGTCACCCTCGGAATGGGACTGGTGGTTCTGGCCAATGTCGTGCTCATTGGGCGGGTCATTTCGCCGCAATTGGACATGCAGGCCCGCGTCCAGTCGGGGATCGCCGGGCAACAGCTGATGGGCCTGGGGTTGGAGGCCGCGTCGCGCATTTCCGCCGAGCGCGGTCCCAGCAATGGCGCCCTGGGCAGCGAGCTTCCCTTGCCCCCCGAACGGACCGAGGCGCTGAAGGCCGCCCGTACCGCCACCGACGCGGCCTTGCGGCAGGTGGTGGAAAGCCTGGACAAAAGCCCTTCACTGCGTCACGGAGCCGCCGTCAGAAATTCTCTCTTCGCGGCTGGCAGCCAGTTGGAGACGGCACGGCGTCAGATTGACGCCCTGATCGCCCGTCCGCGCCCCGAGCGTGCGGATCAAGAGGTCGCGGCCGCGGTGGGCGGCATGGTCAAAGTGCTTCCCCTGATGGCGCCCGGACTGAACGTCATCGAAACCAATCTGGCGCAGGCCGATCCCGCCCTGATCAACTATGTGACCATCTCGCGGCTATCCACCGAAATGCGCGATTTCGCCGGGCAGATCGGTTCCATCTTCACCGCGCCTTATGTCGCCCGACGCCCTTTGACGGTCGATGAACTCGCCCAGGTCGAACGCTCGCTGGGAACCATTGCCGCCCTGGACACGCAGCTTCGGCTGGCCATCGACAAGACTGGCTCGCCCCCGGACCTCTTGGCGGCGCTGGCAACCATCGATGCCGAATTTTTCGGTGGCGGACTTCCTCTGATTCGCCGCATTCGCGATGTGGGGCGAAGCAGCGGCGAGTATGGGATGAATGCGGCCGAGTTTGCCAAAATCTACGTGCCGCAGATGAACTCCATCCTTGGTCTTCGCGCTGCGGCCCTGGCGGCCATAGCCGACCGGATGATCCATTTGGAGCATGAGACCGACGCGACATTGCGTTTCAACCTGCTGCTGACCGTCATTGTGGTGATGTCGGTTCTGGCGTGTTTCCTGCTGATCCGCCTGCGGATGTCGCGTCCCTTGTCCCAGGTTCACCGGGCGCTGGGCCAGTTGGCGCGGGGCGAGGACCATATGGACCTTCCCGTTGCCCGGCGCCACGACGAGATCGGCGAAGTGGTCGAGGCTCTGACCCAACTGGCCGCGGTGGTCCGGGATCGGGCCCATGAAAGCTATGTATCGGGTCTCGTGGCCCGGATTACCGCCGATTTGCAGGCGGCCGAGGATTTCGAATCCCTGGCCCGGGGGTTGTTTTCCAATATGGCCCCGGTCATCGATCTGGGCTTCGCGGTTTATTTCCGGTGCGACGGCGAAACAGGCGAACTTGTGGAATGCGGAGGTTATGCCCGGCACGGCGACGCGCCCGCGCGGTCGCCCAGTGACGGGCTGGTGGCCGAATGCGCCGCCGAGCGGCGGGAAATCCTGATCAGCAACCCGCCCGAGGGTTATCTGAAGATCCGCACAGGGTTGTTATCGGCTGCGCCTGGGGCCATCCTGCTTTTGCCGGTGGTCGGTGGAGACGAATGTCTCGGCGTTATCGAGATGGCGACCATGAAACCCATCGAGGGGCGTGACAGGGATGTTCTCGATGCCGTTCTGCCCGTACTGGCCATGCGCATGGAAATTCTGGCGCGCAGCGAGCGGACCCGGCAATTGCTCCTGGCCACCCAGCGCCAGGCCGGAGAACTGACCGCTCAGCAGGAACGGATTCAGGCCCTGTTATCCGAACAGGATGCCATTTTCGACAATGCCCCCATGGGCATCATGTATACCGCTTCGGGCCGTATCCAGCGCGCCAATCCGGCCATGGCCGAACTGCTGGGCTATACGGTGGAGTCCATGAAGGGGCTTGAGGCTTCGCGGCTTTTCGCCACCGCCGACAGCTACCGGGAGTTCGGCGGACTGGTCGCTCCCAAGCTGGGGGCGGGCGAGGGCATTCATCAGGAATGGGATCTGATCCGGGGCGACGGACAGCTCTTCAGCGCCATGATTTCCGCCAAGGGCGTGCGGCTGGAAGGGCTCGAGCGGGCCTCAATCTGGATCGTCGAGGACATCACCGAGCGCAAGCGTCTGGAGCGCGAGATGCGCGAGAGCGGCGAGCGCCTGCGCCGTATCTTGGAAAACAGCCCGGCGGGTGTGTCCATCAATACCGAAGACGGACACTCCCTCTTCTCCAATCAGAGAATGGCGGAAATGCTGGCGACGACCCCGGAGGAACTGAGCCACCGCAGCGCCACGGAATTCTGGTTCGACCCGACGGACCGCCAGGAGTTCATCGCGACCTTGCGCCGCGACGGCTATGTGCGCGACTACCAGTCGCGGTTCGTGCGCGCCGACGGAACTCCCATCACGGTCCTTCTCGCCTCGGCGCTAACCGAATTCGCCGATGGCCGCTATCTGGTAAGCTGGGCCTACGACATCACCGAACGCCAGAAGGCCGAGGACGCGGTGCGTTTCGCCGGAGCGGAACAGCAAGCCATCTTCGAGGCCGCCACGGTGGGCATCGCCTTCCTCAAGAACCGGGTCATCGTGCGGGGCAATCCGCAACTGGACAGGCTGTTCGGTTACGAGCCGGGCGAGCTTGTGGGCCAGTCCACCCGCATCTGGTTCCCCGACGACGAATCCTTCGCCGATGTGGGCGACGCCTACGAGGCCCTGTCGCGCGGCGAAGTCCATCAGCGCGAACAATGCTATGTCCGCAAGGACGGAACCCGCTTCTGGTGCCGGATCAGCGGCAGCGCTATCGATCCCTCCGATCTGTCGCGTGGCGCGGTCTGGATGCTTGAAGACGTGACCGATGCCCGCGCGGCCGCCGAGGCCTTGGCGAAGGCCAGGGATGTGGCCGAGGACGCCGCCAAGACCAAGAGCGACTTCCTGGCCAATATGAGCCACGAAATCCGAACCCCCATGAACGCCATCATCGGCATGAGCCATCTGGCCCTGAAGACCGAGCTTAATCCCCGCCAGCGCGACTATGTGAAGAAGATCCAACAATCGGGGCAGCATCTGCTGGGGATCATCAACGACATCTTGGACTTTTCCAAGATCGAGGCGGGTAAGCTGGAGGTGGAGGTCACCGAGGTCCATCTGGATAAGGTGCTGGAGAATGTGGGCAACCTCATTTCCGACAAGGCCTCGGCCAAGGGGCTGGAGCTTCTGTTCGACCTGGGGGCCGGTGTTCCCCTCGATCTGATGGGCGATTCCCTGCGCCTGGGTCAGGTGCTGATCAATTACGCCAACAACGCGGTCAAGTTCACCGAGGAAGGCGAGATCGTCGTGGCGGTGCGCCTGCTGGAGGATCTGGGCGCGGAGGTCATGCTGCGCTTCGAGGTCAGGGATACCGGTATCGGCCTGACCGAGGAGCAGAAGGCACGCCTGTTCCAAAGCTTCCAGCAGGCCGACACCTCTACCACCCGTAAATTCGGCGGCACCGGGCTGGGCCTGGCCATCTCCAAGAAGCTGGCCGAGCTGATGGGCGGCGAGGTCGGCGTCGACAGCGTCCCCGGAGAAGGCTCCACCTTCTGGTTCACCGCCCGTATGGGCAAGGGCAAGCCGCGTGCCCCTTTGCTGCCCGAACCCGAACTGGTGGGACGGCGCATGCTGGTGGTGGACGACAACGAGAATGCCCGCGCCGTTCTGGTCGATATGCTGAGTTCCATGTCCTTCGAGGTTGATAGTGTCGAGGGCGGTGCGGCGGCCATCGACGCCATCCGCGAGGCCATGCTGGACCAGCCTTACGAGGTGGTGTTCCTGGACTGGCAGATGCCCGGCATGGACGGGCTGGAGGTGGCCGAGCGCATCCACGACATCCGGCTGCCCTTCCCGCCCCATCTGATCATGGTGACCGCCTATGGCCGCGAGGAGATCATCAAGGGCGCCCAGGCCGCCGATATCGGCGAGGTACTGGTCAAACCGGTCAATCCGGCCGCCCTCTTCGACAGCATCATGCGGGTCTTCGCTTCCGACGACAGGCGCTCGGAAGAAGACGAGGGGACCGAGGGCGGCACGGTGGATGTTTCCGGCCTGAAGGGCGTGCGGGTTCTGCTGGTCGAAGACAACGAGCTCAACCAGGAAGTGGCCAGCGAAATTCTCGGCGATGCCGGGCTGGTGGTGGACATCGCCGCCAACGGCCAGATCGCGGTGGATAAGGCCAAAACCGGGCACTACGACCTGATCCTGATGGACATGCAGATGCCGGTCATGGACGGCGTTACCGCCACCCGCGAGATTCGCGCCATGGGCTTTCAGGACCTGCCCATCATCGCCATGACCGCCAATGCCATGCAGGCCGACCGGGAAAAGTGCCTGGAAGCCGGGATGAACGATCATATCGCCAAACCCATCGACCCCGATTCCATGTTCGCCACCATGATGAAATGGCTGGGACGCCAGCCCGTGGCCGTGGCCGCGCCAGCGGCCAGCCCGGATGAGGCCGTGGCCGTCATCGCCCGTCTGCGCGCCCTTCTGGCCGACAGCGATCCGGAAGCCGAGGAACTGGTCGAGGCCCATGGGGATCTGCTGCGCGGCCTTTTGGGCAAGAAGGCCGACCGCTTCGCCGCCCTGGTGAGCGGTTACGACTTCGACAAGGCGTTGAAGCTGCTGCCCGCCGAGGCCAAGGAAGACGGCCGCCGGAACCTTCCCGAGATCGATCCCGATATCTTCGATTTCGAGGTTATGGGCTCCATCTACAAATGGGATCTGGAGCGGTTGAGGCCCATTCTGGCCGGGTTCCTCGACGATGCGGCGGCCAAGGTGGCGAAGATCGAGGCGGCCCAGCCCGAAGATACGGCCTTGCGCGAGATCGCCCATGGGCTGAAAGGCGCGGCCAATACCGCCGGGGCGATCCGTCTGGGGCGTCTTGCCGCCGATATGGAATCCTCGGCCAAGGCCGATAATACGGCCGCATTGGCCATGCTCGCTCCCCTAATGGCTCCCACCCTGGACGAGCTTAAGGGGGCGCTTGCTCCCTTCTTGTCCTCCGTAACCGAAAAGGCTTCTTCATGAGCGAATCCGAATTGCGCCGGATCAAGGTGCTGCTGGTCGATGACGAGCCCTTCATTCGGCTGACCATCCGCCAGATACTCATACAGATCGGCATTCCGCCGTCCAACGTCTACGAAGCGGAAAACGTCAAGGCGGCGGTCGGTGAAACCCTGCGTGTCCGCCCCTCCGTGGTGCTGTGCGATATCCATATGCCGGGCGATGACGGTTTCGCCTATGTGGCGACGCTGCGAACGGCGCCCCTGCCCGATGTGGCGGCCATTCCGGTGGTCATGCTGACCTCGGATTCGGGCGAGGAAGCGGTGATGACCGCCAAGGGCCACAAGGTCGCGGGATATCTGGTCAAGCCGGTCTCCATCGGCGCCGTCAAAAAAGCTATCGAACGTGCCCTGAAGGTGATCTTGCCATGACCACGGATATCCGCCCGACCGTTCTGGTGGTCGATGATACGCCTGACAATCTCAAGCTGATGAGCGGGTTGCTCAAGGACTTCTATCGGGTCAAGATCGCCAATTCCGGCGTCAAGGCCCTGGCCATCGCCCAGTCCGAGACGCCGCCCGACCTGATCTTGCTCGACATCATGATGCCCGAGATGGACGGTTATGAGGTCTGCCGCAGGCTGAAATCCGACCCGGCCACGCGCGAGATTCCCGTTATCTTCCTGACCGCCAAGGCCGAGACCCAGGACGAGGAGATGGGGCTGAGGGTCGGCGCGGTGGATTACATCACCAAGCCCATCAGCCCGCCCATCGTGATGGCCCGCGTCGAAACTCATCTCAAGCTCAAGGCCAGCGCCGATTTCCTGCGCGATAAGGCCGATTATCTGGAGGCCGAGGTGGGGCGCCGCACCCAGGAGGTTAACGCCATTCAGGATGTGACCATACTGGCCATGGCGTCGCTGGCCGAGACGCGCGATTCCGACACCGGCAACCACATCCGCCGTACTCAGCACTACGTGAAGATGCTGGCCATGGCGCTGCGGGACCATCCGCGCTTTGCCGCCCAGTTGGATGGGCCGACCATCGAAATGCTGTTCAAGTCGGCTCCGTTGCACGATATCGGCAAGGTGGGCATTCCCGACCGCATTCTGCTCAAGCCGGGGCGGTTCGAGCCTGCTGAATTCGAGATCATGAAGACCCATACCACCTTGGGCCGCGACGCCATCGTCCATGCCGAACGTTCGCTCGGCACCCCGGTGGCCTTTCTCTCCATGGCCAAGGAAATCGCCTATGCCCATCAGGAGAAGTGGGACGGCAGCGGTTATCCCTTGGGGCTCGGCGGCGACGACATCCCCCTGTCCGCCCGACTGATGGCGGTGGCCGATGTCTATGACGCCCTCATCAGCCGCCGGGTCTACAAGGAGGGCATGCCCCATGAGCGGGCGGTGGGCATCATCCGTGAAGGCCAGGGTAGCCATTTCGACCCGGATATCGTCGATGCGTTCCTTAATTTGGCCGACGAGTTCAAGGCCATTGCCGCCCGCTTCGCCGATTCCGATCACGATATGGAGCAAAAGCGCGAATATCTGGAACAGGCCGGGGGGTGATATCTCTCTTAGTCATGCGCCTTCAGGTTCGGGAGCCACTTGCGCGACAGCGGGCAGCGGCAGGCGGATGACGATGGCGGTGCCCGCGCCGTGCAGGCCGGATTCCGCCCGGATCGATCCGCCATGGGCCTCGACGATGCCCCGGCAGATTGCCAGGCCCAGGCCGGTTCCGGCGGCTTGGCTGTCCGTCTGGCTGACCCGGTAGAACATATCGAACACTTTCTCGCGATCGGCTTCGGGGATGCCCGGCCCCTGGTCGGCCACCTCCACCGAGATATGGTCATGGGCCTTCTTGGCCCAGACCTTGATAGCGGTGCCGGGGCCGGAATATTTGCAGGCATTGTCCAGCAGGTTGAAAAAAACCTGCCCCAGCAGCACGGCATCGACGCAGAGCAGCGGAATTTCCGGGTCAATCTCCACCTTGACCGTGTGGGAGCGGGTCAGGCGCGCCGCCCGCTCCACCGCGCCGCCGACGATATCGCCAAGATCGGCCCAGTCGATGCGGGGCTTGAGCGTGCCGCTGCCCAGCCGGGTCATGTCCAGCAGGTTCTGGACAAAGCGGTTGAGGCGTTCGGCCTCGTCCTGGATGGTCTGGGCCAGTTCGTGGCGGTTGTCGGGGCTTAACGCCTCGTCATAGGTGATCAGGCTGCTGGCCGCTCCCATGATGGAAACCAGCGGTGTGCGCAGGTCGTGAGACAATGACGACAGCAGGGCCGAGCGCAGGCGTTCGCGCTCGGTCGCCACCCGCGCCGTCTCGATATCGGAGACCAAGGTGGTGCGTTCGATGGCCACCGCCGCCTGATCGGCCAGGGTTTCCAGCAGGCGCATCTGCTCCGGGCTGGGCAGGTCGGCATCCTCGCTCATCTGCACGCCCAGCACGCCCACCGGCCCGCGAGCCGTCTTCAGCGGCAGGAACAGCCATAGGGCGGCGGGCAGGGTGGCCGAGCCGCGCCCGGCGGGCTTTTCGTGCGCCCAGGCCCAATCGGCGGCGGCCGAGGATTTGTCGTCGATCTGATCCTCGGGCGGATAGCCGGCGGCGACGGCCAGACGGCCTTCCACGGGCAGCAAGACCAGGGACTTGCCCCGGATGGTGTCGGCCACATGGTGGACCACCGCCCACAGCACATCGTCCTGGGTGGCCGCCGCCGTCACCTTGCGGCCGAAATCATAGAGATTTCCCGTCCGCCGGGCGCTTTCCCGGCTGGCGTGGACCTGGGTGCGCAGACGGCTCGCCATGCCTGAGACGATGAAGGCGGCGATCAGGAAAAACACCAGGGTCAGCAGATTCTGCACGTCCGATACCGCGAAGGTGAAACGCGGCTCGGTGAAGAAGAAGTTGAAGGCGAAGAAGCTGGCGAGCGAGGCCAGGATGGCGGGGTGAAGGCCGAAGCGCATGGCCACCACCATCACCGCCAACAGATAGGCCACGGAAATACTGGCGACCGGCAGCCAGGGATCGATGGCGAAGCCCAATCCCGTGGCAATGGCGGCCGCCAGCAGGGCGACGGCAAGGCCCAGCCAGTCCCGCTCGTCGGTCGGGATCTGGACGACGGAGCGCCGCGTCTTGGATTTCGCTTCGCCGTCGCTTCCCACCACCAGGATGTTCAGCGCGCCGCCCCTCTCCACCAGACGGTCGGTCACCGTGGCGGTGAAATGGTCGAGCAGGCCCAGGCGTCGGGGGCGGCCCACCACGATCTGGGTGGCGTTGCGCTCGGTGGCGAAAGCGAGAATGGTGGTGACCACGTCCTCGCCCTGCAGCGTCACCGTCTCGCCGCCCAACTGAACGGCAAGGCGCATGGCCTCGGCCACCCGGTCCTTGTCGGCCTCTGACGCCGACAGGGTGCGGGTGGTCTCCACGGTGACCGCCACCCAGGCGGCGCCGCGCCGGTCGGCGGTGCGCTTGGCGACGCGGACCAGACGGCCGGAATCCATGCGCTCGTCGATGCAGACCAGAATGCGCTCACGCGTCGGCCAGGGGCCAGCGATGGCGTGGGAGCGCATATAGTCGACCATCTGGGCGTCCACCCGCTCGGCGGCATGGCGAAGCGCCATCTCGCGCAGGGCCGTCAGATTGCCGGGCGAGAAGAAGTTGTGGACGGCGCGCCGGGCCTGTTCCGGCACATAGACCTTACCCTCGTTCAGGCGCTTGATCAGATCTTCGGGGGGCAGATCGATCAGCTCGATCTCATCGGCCCCGGCCAAGACGCTGTCGGGCAGGGTTTCCCGGACCTTGACCCCGGAAATCTGCTCGACCACGTCGTTCAGGCTTTCCAGATGCTGGATGTTCAAGGTGGCGTAGACGTTGATGCCCGTGCTTAAGACCTCCTCCACGTCCTGCCAGCGCTTTAAGTGGCGCGAGCCCGGCACGTTGGTATGGGCCAACTCGTCCACCAGGGCGATGGCGGGGCGGCGCTGCAAAAGCGCGTCCAGATCCATCTCGCGGAAGGCGTGGCCCCGGTATTCCACATGGCGGGGCGCCAGCACCTCCAGGCCCTTGACCAGGCCTTCGGTCTCCTTGCGGCCATGGGTCTCGACCACGCCCGCCGCCACGTCGATGCCGTCCTTGAGGCGCTCGTGGGCGGCGCACAGCATGGCATAGGTCTTTCCCACGCCGGGCGCTGCGCCGAGGAAGATCTTCAGGCGTCCGCGCCCCTCCCGCCGGGCTTGGGCGAGAAGGGCGTCGGGATTGGGGCGTTGTTCGTTATCGATGGCCATGCCGACTACTTCACTTCATGGGCCAACGCTCGTCCAGGGCCATGTTGAGCCGCAGCAGATTGATGCGGGGCTCGCCCAGCACGCCCCAGTCGCGTCCCTCGGTGAGGCTGGCCACCAGCTTGCGCAATTCGTCGGCGGAAGCGCCGCGCGCCGCCGCCACCCGCTTGATCTGCCAGGCCGCCGCCGCCGGGCTGATATGGGGATCAAGACCCGAGGCCGAACTGGTCAGCAGATCGGCGGGAACCGGGTCGGTCTGGCCGGGATGGGCGCTTTGCAGAGCGATCTTGCGCTCGGCGACGGCCTCATTCAGGGCCTTGGAACTGGGCGCAAGATTGCTGGCCCCGGAATTGGCGGCGTTGTAGGGCTGGGCGATTGTCTTGGTGGAATCGGCCGGGTCGGCGGTGGTGGTGGCCGAAGGCCGGCCCCAGAAATAGCCCGCCAAGGAGAAGGACTGGCCGATCAGTTCCGAGCCGATCACCCGGCCGTTCTTCTCGATCAGGCTGCCCTCGGCCTGCCAGGGGAAGGCGGCGCGGACCATGCCGGTGACGGCCGCCGGATAGGCCAGCCCGGTGATGGCGGTCAGCGCCAGAAGCAGGAATGCGGAGGAACGAAGATCTTTCCACATGGGAGAAACTCCAGTCAGGCGAGATGCAGGGCGGCCACGGCCATGTCGATCAGCTTGATGCCCGCGAAGGGGACCACCAGACCGCCCAGGCCATAGACCAGCAGATTGCGCTTCAACAGGGTTTCGGCGTCGGCGGGGCGATAACGCACCCCCTTCAAGGCCAGGGGAATCAGCGCGATGATGATCAGGGCGTTGAAGATGATGGCCGACAGGATGGCGCTTTGCGGACTGGTCAGACCCATGATGTTCAGCGCTTGAAGCTGAGGGTAGGAGGCCAGGAACAGCGCCGGAATGATGGCGAAATACTTGGCAACGTCATTGGCGATGGAAAAGGTGGTGAGCGCGCCCCGGCTCATGAGCAGCTGCTTGCCGATCATGACGATCTCGATGAGCTTGGTGGGATCGCTTTCCAGATCCACCATGTTGCCCGCCTCGCGCGCCGCCTGGGTGCCGGTGTTCATGGCCACGCCCACATCGGCCTGAGCCAGGGCGGGGGCGTCGTTGGAGCCGTCGCCGCACATGGCCACCAGCTTGCCGCCCTGCTGGTGCTCGCGGATCAGTTCCAGCTTCCGCTCCGGCGTTGCTTCGGCCAGGAAGTCGTCCACTCCGGCCTCGGCGGCGATGGCCGCGGCGGTCAGCGGATTGTCGCCGGTGATCATCACCGTGCGGATGCCCATGGCGCGAAGGGTCAGGAAACGCTCGCGGATGCCGGGCTTGATGATGTCTTTCAGGTGAATGACGCCCAGCGCCCGGCCATTGCGCGCGACGACCAGCGGCGTTCCACCGGCCTTGGCGACGCGCTCCACCAGGGGGACCAGCTCGCGTGGCGCGGCATCGGCCACATGTTTGAGGATGGCGTCCGAGGCGCCCTTGCGGATGCGGCAAGCGCCCGCATCCACTCCGCTCATGCGGGTTTGCGCCGTGAAGGGCACGAAGGTCATGGCCGTCATGTCGGGTTCGGCGAACTGAAAGCGCAGCCTGGCCAGGGCGACGATGGATTTGCCTTCCGGGGTCTCGTCGGCCAGGGAGGACAGGAAGGCGGCTTCGGCCAGGTCGTGCTCAGAGATGCCGGGCAGGGCCAGGAACTCGGAGGCCTGCCGGGCGCCCAGGGTGATGGTGCCGGTCTTGTCCAACAGCAGAACGTCGATATCGCCCGCAGCCTCGACGGCGCGGCCCGATTTGGCGATGACGTTGAACTTCACCAGCCGGTCCATGCCCGCGATGCCGATGGCCGACAGCAATCCGCCGATGGTGGTGGGGATCAAGGTGATGAACAGGGCGGCCAGGAACACCACCGGAATAGCGGTGCCCGACCAGGACGCCCAGGCCGGCAGGCTGGCCACCACCACCAGGAAGATCAGGGTCATGCCCACCAGCAAGATGGTCAGCGCGATCTCATTGGGGGTCTTCTGGCGCTTGGCGCCTTCCACCAAAGTGATCATGCGGTCCAGGAAGGACTCTCCCGGATTGGCGGTGATGCGCACGATGATGCGGTCCGAGACCACCCGGGTGCCCCCGGTGACCGCCGAACGGTCGCCGCCGGATTCGCGGATGACGGGGGCGGATTCGCCCGTGATGGCGCTTTCGTCCACGGTGGCGATGCCCGCCGCCACGTCGCCATCGCCGGGGATGACGTCGCCCGTTTCGCAGACCACCAGATCCCCGGCCTTGAGTGAGGCGGCCGGAACGGTGACCGGGTTCTCCCCTTCCAGGGAGGCGACTTTGCGCGCCATGGCCTCGGACTTGGTGCGGCGAAGCGAGGCGGCCTGGGCCTTGCCGCGTCCTTCGGCGATGGCTTCGGCGAAGTTGGCGAACAGCACGGTGAACCACAGCCAGGCGCTGATCTGAGCCATCACCGCCACCTGGGCGGCGCCGCTGGCGGCATCTCTGAGCGTCAGGATGGTGGAGGCGACGGAGACCAGGGCGGTGGCGAACATGATGGGATTGCGCACCAATTGGCGCGGGTCCAGCTTGGTCACCGCGTCCCGGCCAGCCTGGGCCAGGATGGGGCCGTCCAGAAGCGACAGCGCCTGAGGGCGATGAATGGTCATGACGGATTCCTCTAGAACAAGGTACCGGCGCTAAGCGCCAGATGCTCGACCACGGGGCCAAGCGCAAGAACGGGGAAGTAGGTCAGCCCGCCCACCACCAGCACCACGCCGATCAGCAAGGCGACGAACAGCCAGCCATGGGTGGGAAAGGTTCCGGCCGAGGCGGGGACCACCTTCTTGGCGGCCAAGGCTCCGGCCATGGCCAGAACCGGGACCATGATGGCAAAGCGCCCGATCATCATGGCGGCGGCCAGGGTGGCGTTGTAGAACAGGGTGTTGCCCGACAACCCGCCAAAGGCCGAACCGTTGTTGTTGCCCGCCGAGGCGAAGGCGTAGAGCACTTCGGACAGGCCATGGGGACCGGCCGCCGCGATGCCTGCCTGACCCACGGGCAGGGCAATGGCCAGACCGCCCAATCCCAGCACGGCCACGGGCGCGGCCAGGATGGCGATCACCGCCAGCTTGATCTCGCGGCCCTCGATCTTCTTGCCCAGATATTCCGGCGTGCGCCCCACCATCAGCCCGGCGATGAACACGGTGACCACGGCGAAGATCAGCATGCCGTAAAGGCCCGAACCGACGCCGCCCACCACCACCTCGCCCAGCAGCATGTTGACCATCGCCACCATGCCCGACAGGGGCAACAAGCTGTCATGCATGGCATTGACGGCGCCGCACGATGTGGCGGTGGTCACGGCGGCGAACAGGGTCGAGGCGGCAATGCCGAAACGCACCTCCTTGCCTTCCATGTTGACCAGCCCGTCCAGGGCCGGATTGCCCTGGGACTCGGCCCAGGTGGCGGCCAGGACACCGGCCAGGAACAGCAGGGCCATGGCGCCGAGCAGGGCCCAGCCCTGGCGGCGGTCGCCGATCATGCGGCCGAATGTATTGGTCAATCCCGTGCCGATGGCGAAGATCGCCACCAGATGGATCAGGTTCACCAGGGGGGTGGGGTTCTCATAGGGATGGGCGGCATTGGCGTTGAAAAAGCCGCCGCCATTGGTGCCCAGATGCTTGATCATCATCTGGCTGGCCACCGGTCCCTGGGCGATGACCTGGGAGGTGCCTTCCAAGGTGGTGGCCTCCACGGTCGCGTTGAAATTCTGCGGCACGCCTTGCCAGACCAGAACCAGGGCGCCGATCACGCAGATGGGCAGCAACAGGCCGAGGCTGGCCCGGGTCAGATCCACATAGAAATTACCCACCGTGCGCATGGAATGGCGCGCAAAGCCCCGGATCAGCACCAAGGCCACCGCGATTCCGGCGGCCGCCGACAGGAAGTTGTGGACGGCCAGCCCCGCCATCTGGGTAAGAAGGCTCATGGTGCTTTCGCCACCATAGTTCTGCCAGTTGGTGTTGGTGACGAAGCTGATGGCGGTGTTGAAGGCCAGATCGGGCGGGACGGCACTCTGCCCGGCGGGATTGAGCGGCAACAGGTCCTGCACTCTTTGCAGGGCGTAAAGCGAGAGCACCCCCAGCAGATGGAAGACCAGCAGCGAGACGGCATAAGCCGACCATGTCTGCTCGCGCTCAGGGGTAATGCCGCACATCCGGTAGAAGGCGCCTTCCAGGCGGCCGGACCTAGCCTGAAACAGCCAGGCCATGTAACGGCCCAGCAAGGGCGTTGCCGCCAGAACCAGGGCCACAAACAGCAAAAGCTGAAGAATGCCGTGAGCATCCATGATCGATAAATCCTAGAATTTGTCAGGGCGTGTCAAAACATAGGCCAGATAGCCCGCCAGGCCGAAAACCATGGTGACACCGATCAGGAAGCCGAGAAGGTCATTGCCGTGCATGGCTGACCTCCGCTACATGCGCTCGCAGGCCCGCACCATCAGGTGCAGGACGCCGAACATGGACAAAATGGCGGCGATGAACAGGAACTCGACCATGATGAATCTCCGACGCGAAGTGGGAATTGGCTGATCCCAGCATCGCGCCGGAGGCCATCAAGGTTCGATACGGAGTTCCATGGCGGCGTTTATGGAATGCTTATGGGAAGCCCTATGAGGGCAAGCCATGGATTGGCCTTGATGGCGGTTTGGTGATACCTTCCGGCCCGGACCGGCGTGGGACTTGAAAGCGCCGGATTGGTTCGGCATCGTCTTGCGCGCCAAGACCTCGTATCCGGCAGGAATCCATGCCACTCAAGGCTGTCACAGAGCTACTCGCCAAACACAAGATCGTCGAGGACATGCTGCGGGCACAGTCGTCACGGCGGCCCGAATTGGTCGAGACGGTGGTGCAGAACCAGCATGTGGCCGAGTTGCGGACATTGCTCTCGCGCATGTCGCCGGGCGAGATCGGCCGGGCGCTGGAAAGCGTTTCCCAAGATGACGCCCGTCTGCTGTGGGCCCAACTGGCGTCGGATCGCATGAACGACGTCTTATGGGAACTGCCCAATGATTTGGGCGAACTTCTGTCGGGCAATGTGGAACCTCAGTTCCTCACCAGCGAGGTGACCGCCTGCGAACTGGTGGATGGGCGCACGCGGATCGTCCAGGTGGTGTCGCGTTCCGAACTGGAAAGCCTGAACCCCATCTGGATCGACGTGCTGGGCGCTTCAAAGTCCGAGCGGGGCTGGATCGGGCGCCATTTCGGTCTGGACCTGCCCGATCCCGAAGACGTCACCGATCTGGAGGTCAGCACCCGCTTTTATGTGGAGGAAGTGGGCGAGGTTCACCTTCATTCCAACTTCCTGCTGGACCGCGAGGGCCGCTCCAGTTCCGTGCCGGTGGCCTTCATCGTTCACGACGATACCTTGTTCACCGTGCGCAGCGAGGAATTGCCGGTGTTCCGTCTTCAGCGCCTGCGCATGCGCAGCCAGCCGGGCGAGATATCAGACTGCAAGGACCTGCTGCTGGCCCTATACGCCGCCGATGTGGAATATTCCGCCGACGCCCTGGAAGACGCCTACGAGACGCTGCGCCGGGTGGGCAAGAAAGTGCTGAGCGAAAGCGTCAGCGATGCCGACGCCGCCCGTATCCTGGCCAGCATCGCCGAGGAAGAGGACCTTAACGGGCGCATCCGCGGCAATATGCTCGATACGCAGCGGGCCGTGTCGTTCCTGGTGCGGGCCAAGCTGCTCAATGGGCAGCAGATGGACGACGCCCGCGAGATCGTCCGCGACATCGAATCGCTGAACACCCACACGGCGTTCCTGTTCGAAAAGATCAACTTCCTGATGGATGCCACGGTGGGCTTCATCAACATCAACCAGAACCGCCGCGTGTCGCAGTTGACGGTGGCGGGTGTGGTCTTCATGCCGCTCAACGTCTTGGCCGGCGTTGGGGGAATGTCCGAGTTCTCCATGATGACTCAGGGCATTCCCTGGCCCATCTCCTACGGGTTCTTTACCGGGGGTATGATTCTGGTGGGATGGGGAACCTATACGATCCTGAAAATCTTCGAATCCAGGAACGCCAGGAAGCGGGCCAGGGGCTGACCCTGCGGGATCAGCCGCTCCAGGCCAGGACGTCGTTGGCGTGGCCCGGTGCCGTCCGCCATTGCAGGGCGGGCAGCACGATGACGCGCTCGCCGCTCAGCTCCTCGTAAATCTCGATGATTCCCAACTGCTGCATGCGGGCCAGGGCAGCCAGGGCGCGGCGCGGCGAATGGCTGCCGAAGGCCTGGGTGATCATCTGGTCCGTGGGGCAGGGCAGGGACTGGGCGGCGGCCGCCGCCAGATGCAGGTAGATGCCCTGGAACTGTTCTTCCAGGCCGTTGGCGATACCGACCGCCTGCTCCCATCCGGGAAGGGCGGCGATGGCAGGGGTGACCCCGGCCTGGGCCAGGATCAGACGGCGGCGGAAATGGGCGAGGTCCAGAACCCTGCCGGGCAATCGCAACGCCCGGCAGCGCGCCTGGAAATCATCGTAGAGGCTGGCGACCGAACGGCCGAGCGCGCTGCTTTCGCTGAACAACTGGTCGAGGACGTCGTCGATCCCCATGCCGCGATCGGTCTCGGGCTGTGGCGAGGCCTGGGTCGGGGCCGGAACGGGCGTGGGAGCCGGGGCAGGGAGCGGGGGCTCCTCCGTTCGGACGGCGGGAATGGGCTGGGGAATCGGGGCGGGGTGGCTGTGTTCGATGGTGGCCAGCAGCGCCTCGGTATCCAGGCCCTTTTCCGGTACATAAGGCGCGGGCGGCGGAGCGTTTGCCTTGAACAGCAGGCCTCGGGCCTCCTCGGGTGTCCTTTCGGGCAAAGGCATCAACTGGGCGCCGCCCGCATGGCTGCGGGTCTGGACATCGCCGATGCGGATGGTGACCGAGCGGCGCGACAAGGCGGGGCCCAGGCCCACGAAGCGTCCGCGCTCCAGGTCGCGGAACACCTCGGCCTGACGCCGGTCGATACCCAGCAGATCGGCGGCGCGCTGCATGTCGATGTCGAGGAAGGTGCGGCCCATGAGGAAGTTGCTGGCCTCGGCGGCGACGTTCTTGGCCAGTTTGGCCAGACGCTGGGTGGCGATGATCCCGGCCAGTCCGCGCTTTCTTCCCCGGCACATCAGATTGGTCATGGCCTCCAGCGAGGCCTTGCGCGCATCGTCGGCCACCTCGCCCGCCACGGCCGGGGCGAAGAGCTGGGCCTCGTCCACCACCACCAGGACCGGGGTCCAGTACTGGCGGTCGGTGTCGAACAATCCGTTGAGGAAGGCCCCGGCGTGGCGCATCTGACGCTCGGTGTCCAGATGCTCCAGATTGACCACCACGGAGACGCGCATCTGCCGGGCCCGGCTGGCGATCAGGCGCATGCCGTTCTCGCTCTGAGCCCCGGCATCGATGACGATATGGCCGAAGACCTGAGCCAGATTGGCGAAGTCGCCCTCGGGGTCGATCACCACCTGCTGGACGGCCTGGGCGCTTTGCTCGATCAGACGGCGCAGAAGATGCGACTTGCCGCTACCGGAATTGCCCTGCACCAGCAAGCGGGTGGCAAGCAACTCCTCCAGCGACATGAGAGCCGGGGTGCCGGAGGAGGTTGTCCCGAGTTCGATATCCACGTCTAAAACGACCCTGTGAAGGTTGGGGCGCGATGATAGACCATAACGGCCCAGTTTCCACAGGCTAGATGAACCCGCCCGCGAGAGGACATGCTCCTCCCTGCGATCGGAGTGGTATGGCAGATTTTGCTGGGAAAACGTTGGAGCGGGTGAAGACCGATGATCGAGGTCATTTCCCACCACAGGCACCCTCTAGGCCCATGATTCCAACGATTTCAAGAGTCTAGGTATATCCAGGTTCGATGTCCAGAGGCACTTCTGGTCTACCGTTTGGTCTACCGCTGACCGGCCCCTGGTACTCCAGCCCCATAGCCACCCTGGGGCAGTCCATGGGAACACCGGCGGCAGTCCCATCGGAGAAGCTGCCGGTCATCTGGGGGACTTGGTCGCGATGATCGAAGGTCTGGAGGCCCCGCCACGGGGGACATGAGCTGAGACCCCAGGGTGCGATATGGGGCTGAGATTTTTGTTCCAGAATAATCAGGGACCCAGGGGTACCCAGAGGTTACCGAGGGGGACTCTGTCGGTTTCCTTTCCGGGTCCCTGTCCGCTCCTGTCCCAGGTGACGGGGTGTGGATCTTGTGGTCTGATTAATAGGGGGATGGATTTCTCATTCTCTCCTATAGAGCCTTCACCCCCCTATTTAATCCCTGAGAGGAAACCCGATGGCTGCCCCAGAGCCGTTCTCAGAATCAGCACCAGTGTCATCCATCGCATTCGTGGACAGGATGGAGAAGCACTGGGTGGAGACCCTGGGGAATGCGTCCAGTGAGAAGCTGAGGGCCATCTGGCGGCAACTGGCGGAAGCCTTCGGTCAGGCCATCGTGGCCCATGGGACTGACGATCAGAGGACCTGGAGAGTCCTTCAGCCGCCCACGGGGACCGGGAAGACCCAAGGGCTGTGTCTGTATGCCGCCATGCTGGCTGAGGGGAATCGGAGGGTGGCCGATGGGGACAAGACGGGGATGCTGGTGGTCACTCGGCTGATCGATCAGTGCAATGAGGTGGTCGAGAGCATCAATGGTCATGCTGGGGCTATGGTGGCCGTCGCCAAACATTCGGAAACAACCGTGACAGCAGATGAGGTGGCGGCCTCAGAAATCCTGGTGGTGACCCATCAGGCTTACGTCAACGCCGCTATCGGGCTTGGCAAGGATAGAGCTGACAAGTGGTCTGCGCTGATCGAGTGGAACTATGGACGGCGGAAGCTGACCGTCATCGATGAGGCTTTGGCCAACATGGTCGAAGAGTACCAGATCACATCATCGGCCATCTCTCAGGCCCTGGGGCATATTCCTGAACCTGTGAAGAAGGCATTCCCTGACCCGATCCTGTGCCTCAGGGAGGCTGATGAGATCTTCCAGAAGATGTCAGAGTCGGTTGCGGCCAAACCCGATCTCCCAATGACCATGACGAGGATGGTCTGGAAGGGCACCATGGCGATGCCCTCGGAGTATTCGATGGAGGGTCTGAGGTCTGCCCTGTGGAACCATCCTTATGACCAGACGGTTCTGCAAGAGAACTCTTTGGCTACTCGGCATCGCTTCCGCGACAAGGTCGATGAAACGCTCCAAGGCCTTGAAGGTGTCATGGCCAATTGGGCGTATTACGCCAGCAAGGGTGACCACCACACTCTCAACT